>NZ_JBXBCF010000082.1:60195-66060 GCF_056784235.1 Kovacikia sp. CALU 1929 | reverse complement strand
AAATTCGTCGCTATCTCCGACGGCGCGGCATTCGCCTTACCATTCCGCGCAAAGACAACGAACGTCACAGAGGTAGGTTTGACAAGTCTCTCTACCGTGAGCGCAACCGGGTGGAGCGATGTTTCAAACGATTGAAACAGTATCGTCGCATTGCCACTCGCTTTGAAAAGAAGGCTGAAAACTACCTAGCCATGCTGACTCTAGCCTCGATCATGATGTGGCTATACTTTTAAAACAGACCCTAGTGTCTGCCAAGCAAATTTCGAGAGGTTGAGGACACTCAAATTTTTGCTTTCAGTCGGATTTCTAGATTTTGGCTACTTGTCAATTACAGATTGACAGAAGTTAAGATAAGAGCAATTTAAGCCAATGTAGAAATAGTATGAACTCCTCTGTAAGCACTCAAAACGCTAGCCAAATCTTCAACACCTTCTTGAACCTAACAAAGGAACTAGAGCCATTCGTTAAGATAGATGATTTGAAGATCGCATTTGATAATAAAGGCAATGTTTATCTTCAAGCAGATGATTTCCAGGAACAAATTCACGCCAATTTTTTGGTGTCGCGGGAAGTACGGAATGAGATACGCAATTTAATTGCCAAACATCGATCCTGATATAAACGGCACATTGGACACGGGGAAAGTCCTAGAGTGAGTGTGCAGTGGATGGGTTAGTGCAGAGGGAAGGATGTTCAACGAGTCCAAGCACAGTGGTATCCTCATCTTCCAAATGGAGGGCAACAGCCTCTCTGAGATTATCAACCAATTCGTCCAGGGTATCTCCCTGGGTAATGACAGCAACTTCCAGACATTCAGCTACATAACCACGCTGTTCGCCGGGTTGGACAATGGCTGTGATAGTTTTGCGTAGCTCCAGAGTGTCAGCGATAGAGGGAAGTATCCACTCAAGTTAGATTAGGTCGGTTGTACTCTAGAGACTAGATTCTTTCATCATAGGCTCCCTCTCACTAAAACACGATCTGGCGCTTATAGCGTTTCCTTGCTGGGTGAGGCACATCTCATCTGTTTGACTCAAGGAATCTATGGCTATCCATGTACCTGACTGGATTCAAAAACGCCATAGTTAGCTTCTTCATCTTTCATCTCGTTCCCAGGCCTTACCTGGGAATGGCAACCCTGGAGGCTCTGCCTCTATCAGTGCTGGAGGCAGAGCCTCTCAATCAGTGTTCCCAGGCGGAGCCTGGAGAACAAGGCACGTCAGGGCTGTCAGTCTTAAGTCAGTGCCATTGATCCATGTACCTCACTGGATTCAAAAACGCTATATTTAGCTTCTTCATCTTTAACGAGGCTGGTGATCTGCTATTAACAAATTGCTAAAAGCTGGTATAATTTGTTTTTGAAGGGGAGTAGCTGCTGGTTAATTCCAGCCCACCTGAATCAACATACTGGTGATGAACCTGGTTCAGGTGACAGATGGAGTTTTTGGTTTTAGTTATTGGTTTTTAGAAAGCAGCCATAAAGCTTGTACCTTTCTCTCACAACCAATCCCTAACAACTGATAACCCTTTGCAAGCGAGACCTTCACTGAGTTCACATTTGATGTGAGCCTTGGTGAAGTTGTCAATGCCCTCATCAAGCTCACTCAGATGCCGTTGCAAGAACATTCTGAGGAGCCGAGGGGGATATGCTTAGCGCTTTTACAGCCGGACTTTTGCTAATCACGATTTCTGAATTAGGCGATAAGACCTTCTTTATCGCTATGTTGTTGGCAATGCGCCACTCTCGCCGGTTGGTGTTTATTGGCGCAGTGGTGGCGTTAGCAGCCATGACCCTACTGTCGGTATTGATGGGTCAGGTGGTAGCGCTCTTTCCCAAAAGGCTGGTTCACTTTGCTGAAATTGCTTTGTTTATTGGGTTTGGGTTGAAGTTGCTGTACGATGCCAGCAAAATGCCAGCGACCCCCTGCGGCGAAGAAGTGGATGAGGCAAAGGAAGCGATTGAACAATCGACTTCCAGTTTGACTCAGTGGAAAAACTACTGGGGCGTGATTTTGCAATCCTTTGGACTGACCTTTATGGCGGAATGGGGCGATCGCACCCAGTTCACCACGGTTGCCCTCTCCGCTGGTAACAATCCCATTGGCGTGACCGCAGGCGCGATCACAGGACACGCCATCTGCGCCGCGATCGCCGTTGTGGGAGGATGCTTCGTCGCCGGTCGCATTTCTGAACGAACCGTCACCGCTCTGGGGGGATGTCTCTTTCTGATCTTTGGCTTGGTTGCGGTAATGAGATAAGGGATGGGGGGAAGGAGTTAAGAGTTGAGAATTAAGAGTTGAAGTAACCAATACCTCACCCCACCCTTCGGGAACGCCAAAGGCGAACACCCTCACCCCTTACCCCTATGGTGCTACTGGAACAGGGCTGGGTGCCACTGATGGGGGAGGCGTTGGGCTAATGGAGGTAGAACTGCTGGCAAGCTGTTTAATCTGATCTTTATACTGAGCAGGAGCCAGGTTTGAGGCGCTGTCAAAGAGGGGTTTTGCCTCTTCAGTTTTCCCCTGTGCTTTCAGAACAATCCCTTTTGCCAAAACTGGGCGGAAGTCATTCTTATCACCCTGGGCAGCCTCGTCATACATGGCGATCGCCTCGTCATACCGCTTTTGATCCGCATAGACCCGCCCCAACAGCAATTTCACGGAAGGGACATCGACGCTGCCAGCCTCAATTTGATTTGCCTTAGGGGCTGTCTTAAGCGTATCTTGTAACATGCCAATGGCGGCTTCTGGGCGTTCCTGTTGGAGGAGCAGAGTTGTTAAGCCATCTAAAGCGTTGAGATTGCCCGGTTCAACTTTCAAAATATCCCGGTATGCCTGAGCAGCACCTTCCAGATCCTTCTCCTGCTGTTTTGCCTGAGCCAGGAGCACGGCGTAATTTGTTTCGTTGGGGTTCAGTTTCGCCAGTTTTTCCAGGGGGGCGATCGAACCTTTTACATCCCCCATCCCCAAGCGGGCTTCCAGTAAACCACGTAACGCTGTTTGGTTATCCGGTTCCCGCTGGAGAACCAGCTCATAACCCTCTGCCTGTCTCTGCAACTGCTCCTGGTTAGGAATGGGGCTGGCAGATTGACTCGGAGTAGGATTGGCAGCAGTTTGCTGTTGATTTGAGGTCAACGCTCCCTGAATGATGGGGAAAATCCCAAGTCCGACGAATGCCATAACCGCCAAAATCAGAACCGTATTGGTCATCCAGCGATTGCGTTTTTCAGTAGTCACAGGCTTGCCTCAAAACTCTAATGTCATCTTAACGACAAACTCAGAGAGTTAAAGGAGAACAGTTAATAGGATCTACTTCACCCCCCAGAGTCGTACCAAACCAAAGAGGATAGCGCAAAATGTTTGGCTCATGCCTAAAACCTCTGGATTGCTTCAAAATCGTTGCAGTTCTTTAACAAGTAGACCTGTGATAGCTGGGCTGTCAGGGTGGGTATAGCCAAGTGATACAGCGGTTCTCATGCTGATGTGGGGTTTGCTATGAGTCATTAGCATTAGTCACTAGCATTAGTCATTAGTCCTTTGTGGGCGACCAATGACCAATGACCAAAAATGTACCTCACAAAGCTGAGAATTGCTATGTGCCCTTTCCTGCAAGACTTCCTCCAGAATGAGAAAATCATTCGCCTAAATGATCCAAAAGTGGGAGGCATGAGTACAATTGTGCAGCCAAGATGGCAGAACCTGATTAACCTCTTCAATTGCTACGAACCAAAATGATGCAGCTTACTATGCAAAAGCAACTGATTCACTTTCTTCAGGAAGAACTTTTGGTTCCTGCGGAATCAATTGCGATCGCACAGCGTCAAGAAGAAATGTTTCCCGATCTGTTGCCAATGGTGCTGTGGCAGTATGGGCTGATTACGATAGAACAGTTAGAACAGGTGTTTGATTGGCTGGAAACCCGATAGAGCCGTTTTAGATCCCCGGCAGCTTCAAGATTTTGAGGAACTTGGCAGAGTCTTTCAGGAGTTTTGTTCATTAACTAGCGTGGTAGAGTCATGGGTGTTATTGACTGTCTATGCTTTCGCGACGATAAAAGTTTTAAGTAATTTAAAGCTTTTAGAACAGGCATTGCCAGGTTGACTGCACTCTACAAGCCTATGAACACCGCAACTAGCAGATTTAAAGAAGCCAGACTCCAGCATGGAAGTATTTCTACTGTTCTCACCTATTTATCCTGGTTAATTATTTTATTTGGGATTTCTGTCCGCCTGGTTCAATACTTTTCAAACCGATCGCTGTGGGGCGATGAAACCTATTTAGCCCTCAATATTGTTAATCGTTCATACTTAGAGTTACTTCAGCCCCTGGACTATAGTCAGGCAGCTCCTTTCGGCTTTTTGTGGGTCGAAAAATTTGCCATTCAGCTATTCGGAAATAGTGAGTACTCGTTGCGATTGTTTCCTTTGATTGCTGGGATTGTTTCTCTGATTGCTCTCTATAAACTGGGGAAATGGGGTGCGTCTGCGATCGCGGTGCCCATTGCATTAGTTCTCTTTGCTTGTTTGAGGCATCCCCTTTACTACGCCACCGAAGTTAAACAGTATTCCAGTGATGTCATGGTGGCATTGCTGCTCTGTTTGCTCCTGATTCCGCTACGCGACAAAATCATCAGCAACGGACGCACCCTCCTGATTGGGTTACTGGGAACTCTGGCAATCTGTTTATCCCACCCTGCGATTTTCACCCTGGGAGGTGTCGCAGTTGCCAACTTAGTTACAACGTCTGCTGAACGGCGAAAAGCGGTTTTTCTCAATCGGTTACCTGCCTACTTAATCTGGATTGCCAGCTTTGGAGTGGTCTACTTTTTGACCATTGCCAATGCGATGAGAAGTGAGGCTCTGCAAGGTGCCTGGGGACCGGAATACCCACGGTCAATTTTTGATGTTGTTTGGTTATTAGATTCGTTGGGTCGATTCTTCTATAGACCACTAGGGTTTCAAGGTAAAACCGATGGCATTGCCATTGCTGCCTTTGTGATTGGCTGCATCGCTTTCTTCAGGAAGCGTCGAGTCGCGTTTTTAATTTTAATTTCCCCAATCGTTGCGACATTGACCGCGACCTATCTCCACAAGTATCCCTTTCGGGGACGACTGGTTCTATTTCTAACACCATTTTTCATCCTGATCATTGCAGAAGGCATTGCTTTTCTGCTGACTCAATATCAACAGCACCGTCAATCTTGGGTAAAGAGACTTTGGGCGATCGCTGGCGCTATCGTTGCTTGTCTCGTGCTGCTGCCAGCCCTATCCCAAGCCACCGATTTTTTAATCTCTCCCAGGACGGTACAGGAAATTCGCCCGGTGATTGAATATATCAAAACCCATCAACAGCCTGCGGATAAGATTTATCTCAACGATGGAGTTGCCGTTCACCAGTTTCGATACTACGCCGACAGGTATGGCTATTCCACGTCTGATTATGTGGAAGGATACACCGATTTTATGAATCCTGAAGCCTTTTCCCTTCAGGGTTGGCAGGATTTCAAACAGAAAACCAGTCAGCTTCAAGAACAACCCCGTGTATGGTTTTTGTTTTCCGGGCTAAAGGATGCTCAGGAAGCCCTGCTCAAACCACGTCTTGATCAGATTGGGCAGGAACTTGACTTCTTCCGCCAACCGGGTGCATTTACCTATCTCTACCAGTTGAAATGAAGCAGAGGCTTCTTCTGGGTAATTGTCAAAGTTTAGGGACTTGGTAGACTCACCAGACACAAGTTATAGCCTTTAGCTCGACTCAAAGTCTCCCAGACCTCGGAGGTTTTCAAAACCTCCGAGGTCTAAAATTTCTGAGGGTCTGAGTACAAGCTACATCGCTGTCTCAGCGTCATCTCTGCACACTTATTCTT
>NZ_JBXBCF010000082.1:0-60095 GCF_056784235.1 Kovacikia sp. CALU 1929 | reverse complement strand
CGTCTTCTTCGTCTTCTTCGTCTTCTTCGTCTTCTTCGTCTTCTTCGTCTTCTTCGTCTTCTTCGTCTTCTTCGTCTTCTTCGTCTTCTTCGTCTTCTTCGTCTTCTTCGTCTTCTTCGTCTTCTTCGTCTTCTTCCTCGTTGGACCCAATGGTGTAATCGTAGTCTTCATTAACTGCGTATTCCTGGCAAAGAGCATCCAGTGCTTCCAGGAATGTGGCAGCATCTTCTATGGTTAGATTGAAATTAAGAATATCTAGTTGGGTAGGTTCTCCGTCGGTTTCTTCGTAGTTATAGTCAAAGTAATAGTCTTCTTCGTTTTCAATATAGTTCTGGCACAACTGATCTAATGCTTCAGCAAATCCTTCAGGATCGGTTGTTTTGACGTAGAAATCATAGAGCAGCAAGGAATTCTCATCGGCGAAGTAGGATTCGTTCTCTTCCCAAATTTCAGTGGTAAAGTCCAGGTCATTGACAGATTTGATAATCCAGGAATCATGCCCGTTGTAGTCTGGGTGCATGACGTAGTCATAGGGAACATAGCAGTATCCTTTATCTCCCCAAGCAGATCCCCAGGAATTTCTGACAATAAACATCCGATCTTTGTCGGAGTAGCCAACACAAAGCATGGCGTGCCACGCATGGGTCTCTCTCACATGCTCCGATTTCTTTGGTAGTGAAATGCGCCCCCGGTTTTCAGTTGCTTCGTTGAATGACTCAAACAGATTGAGAGCAAAGGCGATCGGGTAACCTTCTGCCAGGGTATGTCGCCACAGATCCAGATTTGTTTCGAGGAACTCTGCTTCCGTAATCGTAAAATTTACTGCATTCTCATAGGCAGTCTCATCGGGTTCCTCAAAAATGATTGATTCGTCGTTTGCCCAGAGATCTTCGCAGCAGGCACCATGTTCAATCAGGCTCTCGATCGCACAGTACATGGCGGTTCCACTATCTTCATTCTGGCTGTTATGCCGGACACGGGAGTTGTAGTACACAAACAACCGGCTGACATCCCCAGCTTCACCGAGATCACGTTTAGCAAGGTATTCATAGGCACCGACAAAAGCATTGGCGACACAACTGTTGCCCACCTGTTCTTCCACCTCGGTCATAAATTTACGCAGGTCAACCCGGTGGGGGAGCTTCTGCTGCCGAAACCTTTCGGCTTGGTGCGATTTCGCATCCTCTGGTCGCGTGCCGGGTTGATAACCACCAATACGATATTTCAAGTTTGTGCCCATTGGGAATTTACCTATTAAGACGGTTGGAATCTATACCTCTGTGCTTAAAGGTACCCAATTAGCCAACGCTACTCTTGGTTGGAATGAATTTTGGTTTTAGGTGCCAGGGGTCAGGGGTCAGATGCGGGGTGTCAGGGGTTGGATAGCGGTGTTACCTTGTTCAACGTGGCACTTTCGTCACCAAGGGGTATTCATTAGGCAGACGATTTGTAGGGAGTGTAATGTTGGTTAGAATTTTTCCAGCAGAAGTGACAGAAGAGGGTTACTCTTCATCTGCCGCATCTTTTACAATAGACAGATTTCCTTGCTCAGTTTGCTGTAGCCGTGGCATCAGGATAACCAGGCTTCCTGTCAGCACAAAGGCGATCGCACCTGGGACGAACGGCAACCATCCTCCCTCGATGGTTAGAACCATGAGACAGCCGCCATAGAGGAGGGCGATCGCAATGCCACTTGCCAGTAACCAGCGAGGCAGGGTCCGCAGCCAGCAGGCAAGTAGTCCTCCAATCCAAGCCCAGGCGACGATCCACCCCAGTTCGGCAGAGGGAGGCAATGACCAAATTAAAGGACGGTGATCCAGGACGGCTCTGAGAATTTGACTCACCATATGGGCTTGAATTTCAACTCCGGCAATCGTTTGAACGGTACCTTGATGGGCACTGTAGGGCGTAATCCAGTGGGTATCGTTAAAGCTGGAGTCGGTCGTGCCGATCAGAACAATGCGATCGCGGAGGATTGCCAGATCGACCTGATCACTGAGTACCTGTTGTAGGCTGACGGTTTGAGCAATCTGACCGGTTGCTCGGTAATTCAGCATGATTTGATGACCAGCGTGATCGATCTGGTGATAGCCTCCCGTGTTTGTGGTGACGGTTCTGAACACTACATCACCAATGCGGATGTAATTATCTGGAGTATGCTGAAGGTCAAATTTCTGCTGTTTCAGGTAACGGACTGCCATCTGCATATTGAAGGAAAACTTATTCTGGCAGGGAGAGGCATCACCGACTGCCAGTAGATGGCGACGCACGACTCGATCCGGATCCGGCAGCACATTATTAAAACCCTGGGCGTGGGGTTTGACTTCCGGTGGTGGCAAAACCCCAGGACTGCCAAAATAACAGATGGCAACCAGGCGATCGCTACGCTGCATCCGCTGCACCAGTTCGGGCAGGTTAGGGTTTGCTGGATAGTTGCGATAGATATCCAGACCAATTGCCAGTGGCACTGCCTGTTCTAGCTTTGCCAGCAACCGATTCAGCGTCCGATCCGACAGGGAAGCCACCCCCCGTTCTGCCACGGGTTGGGATTCCACATCCTGCTCGGTAATTGTTACCAGCAATAACCGCTGGTCTGGTCCTTCCTCTGGACGCAGCCGCAGGAGTTGATCAAAGGCAGTCAGTTCCCAGCGTTGCAGTATCCCCAGCGATCGCAGACCAATCAACCCGCCTGCTATCAACAGTCCAGCGGCGAGTCCGCTCCAGATGGGCAGCATGGGTGCAACCGATTCAGCCATGCCCAATTCCTGGCGAACCCACCGTCGGTCGAACACGGTTTGGTAAATCCGGTTAAAGACGACAAAGTAGCCTCAGTAGATCGCAATAACGTCTTCCGATTATCGACGGATTCTACGATTCAAGTTATCAATGCGGGTCTTAGCATTAGCTTCTGAGGAGGAACCATCATGCGATTCTTTGCGATTTCTGCCCTGTTTGCGAGTGCCCTATCTCTCCTGGTTCCATTCAATGCCCATGCGGTGACCGTCAGTCCAAGGGGTGTAAACGTTCGTACTTTTGGTCCAACCACCGTATTTCTTACCTTCTTTGGGTTGGATGAGGGGCAGCGTCCCGCGGAAGCCCTCTGGTGTGGTGCCATCAATGCCGACCAGTCCTGTGTTCCCGGTACAGTGTTTGGGCGTTTGCCCGTTCGCAGTAATCTGGCAAAGCGTAGTGGTATAAACAATCTCACAGATATTATGACGATTCCCGCTTCGGTTGCTCGCCGTGCCTATCAGGATGCATTACGGGGGAACTCTTCCGAATTCTTCTATGTCCGGCGATTTGTCAGTCGGACAGGCGGACCGGATGAATTTGTTGCTGTCACCTGTCGCTTAGCTGGAGGTGGCGCACGAGTTCCCTTGGCGTTAACGAATGTGCGACTAGATTTCCTGAGCAGTCCGGGGTCTCGCCAAACTCCATCCAGTCCAGTGATTCAAGTTGTGTCACAGGGGCAGCAACCACCCGCGCTGCAAGCCAACATTCGTTACAACGGATCAGGAAGACTCAAAGGGCGTTGGGAAGTCGTGTTACCGGGCGACAGCCCCCCTACCCGGCAAGATTTATTGACCGAAGCAACCCTGCCCATTGAGCAGCGGGGGCAACAACGTCGGTATACGCTTGTGGAGGCGTTCGATCGCTTCCTACCACCCACGGGTGAAGTGAGTCTGCCCGGTCCCGATCCAGCAAAGTTGCCCCAAAATACAACCGGGCTGCACCTGCTTCTGTTGCGGATTGAAGCAACGGACGATCGCGAGGGAAATTCGTTTACCGGCGTGGGCACGGTGAATAGCGGTGGAGTCGCCGGGTTTCCGATGCCCGTATTGCGCTACTATGTCAGCCCCGGTGCCATTCCCCCAGAGGCATCAACGGACTTAAAACCGCTGTCACTGCTAGAACCCGCTGCCAACGCTCAACTGGTTCCGACTGCACCCATTACGTTTCGCTGGCAAAGTATTCCCAATGCCAGGGCATATAAACTCGAAGTTCGACAGCAGGGCAGTGAAGCTTCAATACTATCTGCTGTTCTCAATCACGAAACGACCAGTTACACTGCACCTCCCTGGCTCCAGGAGACAATTGGACCGTCCCTCAGTTGGCGGGTGGTCGCAATTGGGACAGAGGGCAGGGTTGTTAAGGAATCTGACTGGCGCGACTTTCAGTTGCAGCCTGACAATAAAACCCGATAAAACTGACTTTTGCCATTTCCGACTCTGCTTACAGCCGTTTCCGCTTGCATAAGCCACCCATCCACCCATCCACCCATCCACACGCCATTGTGGTTTACTCATCTGAAGATTGCTGTAAGGCGAACTGGGAAGCATTGGGAACTGAGCCTCAGGCTAATAGTTCATGATTACTGCTCCCGTAGACAGATGATGATCGAAACTCTCCCTTCTGACATATGAACATTTTGTTCAATCTTTGTCTGATAGAACTACGCAACCGATTGCACTGTCAGGAGATAAGAGATGACCAGCGGTGAGCCAGACATTGGTGAAAAGGCGATCAGCAAAATAGCAGAAGTGGCAATTAGCAGCCAGCTAGATGGGGCAGAAGATTTGAATGTTGACATTCGGACTAACCCACTTAAAGTAGTTCAGGGACAAGTAGATTCTGTTGAGATTGAAGGCAAAGGTATTGTTGTTCAAAAAGACTTACGAGTAGAGGCATTCAAGATCAGCACAGATAGTGTTGCAATTGACCCTCTGAGCCTACTGTTTAACGGAATTGAGCTATCTCATCCCACCAGTGCTGAGTCCAGAATAGTTTTGACAGAAGCCGATCTAAACCGTGCCCTCAATTCTGAGTATGTGCGCCCTAAATTGCAGGACTTAAAGATGCAAGTGCAAGGGAAGCCCGTTACGATTGACCTGCAACGGGGAGAGATTCAGTTACCCGATCATGAAAAGCTTCTGCTGAATGTGGAGTTCTTAGTCCGGGAAACGGGTGAACGCAAACATTTCACAGGAACGGTTGTCCCTAAATTGGAGCAAGATACACAGCGTATTTCGCTGGAAATTTTGTCTGCTGAAGGGCAGGGATTAACTTCAGAACTGATTTATGCCCTGCTGGAACAACTCACAAACCTTCTCGATCTGAGTAACTTTGATATTCCTGGAATATCACTTCAACTCAGAGAGTTTGGTGTTCAGCCAGGGCAAATGGTCCTTTTTGCCAACACAATCATTGAGGAAATTACATCGGATTAGTGATCGTCAACAATTATTTCGTGGGTTGAAAACCCCAAAATAATAACCCTTTTTCTATCCCAGACTCAAAAACAAAAAGTTGACAAACCGCTAGTCTCTTTCTCTAGAGAGAAGTCAAACCAGTTGCTGTTTTTTACACTGATGAGATCTTCATCCTGTCAATTGGAGGATCTCACACGATTCTTCAGTGACAGGATAGAAGAAGCGCGATTGAACGCTTGTCTGAGCCTTAACCAGCTATGGAAAAGGCTGCTCCGAGACAAGCAGGAGATCTTATTGAGCAAATACTGTTTAGCTAGCAAGAGTGGCTAACACAACATTGACTGACATAAGCAGAAATTGGTAACCAGCAATCCTTCAGGAGAACATTATGACGCAAACTCCCAATATTCCACCCTTTGTTGAAAGTGATGAGCGCGAGTATCGTGACAGTGGTATCGTCAGCACGGTTGCGATCGCCGGACACCCGCTTCATCCCCTACTTGTCACTTTCCCAATTGCCTTTCTGACGGGTGCTTTCGGCACAGATGTCGGCTATTGGTTAACCCATGATCCTTTCTGGGCAAGAGCTTCCTTATGGCTACTAGGAGCAGGTTTTGTTTCTGGATTGGTGGCTGCGGCTACAGGAATGCTGGATTTCCTCAAAATTGATCGGGTCAAAAAGCATAGTGCTGGATGGATTCACGCGGTTGGCAATGCTGCCGCTCTGGTTCTGACACTGGTTAATTGGATCCAGCGCTGGAATAATGTAGAGAGTGCAGTTTTACCCGTTGGGTTGGTTCTCTCGCTGTTTGTGGCAACCTTGCTGGGGATCACGGGCTGGTATGGTGCAGAACTCGTTTACCGACATAAAGTTGCGGTAATTGGTTATAGCAGCCGAAACGAGCCGTAAATTGCGTCAGCGGCACCTATGGGTTGCGTCAGAGATGGAATTTATTGGTGTTGCTGAGCCGCAGGATAAACAGCAGGATGAATTGAGACTTCGGTTCAATTCATCCAACTCTAAACTCATCCCCAGAATCAGCCCGGCCGTAGAATTCTTCCAAAAGGAAAATACAGTGTACCAGATTTTATTCAGGCACGTAAGATAAGCTGATAACGTGAACTCATTTTGAGTGACTGGCAAACTGCTAGTAGTCAACAGTCAGATATCATGCTTTTTCGTCTCGTACTGCTGTTCGCGATCGCCAGTGGTTTGATCATTTTTACCTGGTCAAACCTGCAACCCATCACAATTACATTTCTGGGCATTCAGACGCTACAATTTCCTCTGGCGTTATGGGTTCTGGGAGCGATCGTGGCGGGTATTCTGACCACGATCGTGATTAATACTCTGTTCAGCATCTCTAGCTTTGCGACTGGTCGAGAGGTGCGCTCCCAGTTCAAACAAACGACCCGCAGCCGATTTGAGCAATTACGGCGCGATAGAGTTTCAGCCGACTCTCCTACCCCAGAGTCTGTTTCCTCATACCCTCAGTCTCCCTCCGCCAAAAAGCAAGATGATGCCGCCTGGAGAGATTGGGAAGGCTACGAAGAGCCGGTCGATCGCCAGCAATCAGTCAGGCAACCCGCTCCTACAAAAGCTCTGGATGATGACTGGAATCTTAGCCCTAACGATGATTGGGAAGTTTCCTCCCAAAGCACTCCTGTAGACCGACCTAGAACTGATGCTGCTCCCAGGTCGGGCACTGACTATAAAGTAACGCCGCCGTCTGGAGTGGCACAGCCTGAAGCGGCACCACAGCCTAAGTCATCTTCTCAGGCAGGGTCGGTCTATTCCTACGGCTATCGAGACCCTGCTGAGTCTGGTGTGGGCAGGCAAGAAAAGGTTGTGGATGCTGAATATCGGGTGATCGTTCCCCCCTATATGCCGTCTGTGCCTCCGCCTCCCACTTCACCCGCTGCAACCGATCCTACGGTAGAGAGTAAGGATGAAGAAGATGCGGATGACTGGTTTGATGATGACAGCGATGGTGCTGGAGAGGATGATCGGTGGAGGTTCAGGTAAGAAATTGTTCGTAGACGAATGCCAGGGATTAGTTCGCGATCGAATAGATCCCATCAAACTTGCCCCCGGTCAAAATTAAGTGGGCATCAACCCGGTTTAGTTCTGCCTGCATGAGCAGGAGTTGCATCATATTTTCAGTTGTGATGGAAGAACTGAGATAGCTGGGTGGGTTGGGGCGCAGCATAAGTCGCTGATTAATATTTCGCCGAATCCGAGGAAACTCGGCAACGACTTTCTCCAGTTCACCATCCCGACAGGTTGCTTGCAGATTTCTGGCGGGTTCCTGATCGCACTTCCAATACCTGAAGGCTAAGGCGTATGCAGTTGATGAACTTTGCAGCAGCTCAACCACACGCGGAGGAGTGTGTTCTGGAAGCCGGTCAATGGCTGTATTGACATGAGCAACCAAATAGGGATAGCGGGAGGGACTGAGTCCAGATTTGACCTGACGTTCAACATGCTTGAATGCTTGAATGGATTCAATAAATTCAGCGTCGATCGCTCCTGACTTACGCGGGGAATAGCTGAAAGCAGCCACGGCTGCGATGGGAATACAGAGAAACAAAAGAAGCGATCGCTGAATAAGCATGTTCTTAAAGAATAAAGGAGTATTAAACTCTTACCGGATCGGCTGAACTGCTGCAAATGGTCTTGGAGCCAATGTTATCGCTAAATAAACGATTCCAACAGATACTACGTCATGTCTTTTGCCTTACTCGTCAATCTGCCAAATCTCCTTAGTGTATTCTTCATCCAGCACCTTCTTAGGACGCATTATCAGGATAACCTGTCCCAAAAGGGGGACTTCAGGCTGATTCTCAAACCACTGGATTTGCAGTTGGTCTGTCTGCTCAACGACGCAGTAGCGGCGGGAATCCCACTCCCGATCTGCCCGGTCTATCACCACTAACACCTCTTCCGGCTTGCCAGGGAGCGGCGTTGGCAATGCTTCACTATTACACAGGATAACGACCGGATCTTCGGCTGCCAGGATGACCTGCCAACCAGGGATAGGCACCCAGGCACCTGTGCCCGAAAATTTGACTATCCGAAACGGCTGAATTTCTTCCACCAGTGGAACTGCCTGAAGGTCTGCTTTGGTCAGGGGAAATTTTCCAACCACAGGCAGCAGCCGGGGCAACTCTTCGGTGTCTTCCAGGCGATACACCGGCAGCCGGGGAGGCGGAGTGACCGGGGCAACGGAGAAGTCGGTCAGCAGTTGCTCAATCTGCTTACGGGCAGTCTTGCTGTGGGCAAAGCGTAGCCCTTTGGCAATCAGGCGCGATCGCTCTTGCAGATCAGCCTGTTGCCGTGCCAGTTTCCATGATTGATAAGCGATCGCATCCCCCGGATGGTCTATAAATCCTTCCGGTTTTTGACTCAAACGGGAAAAATCCTTCATCGCTTTGGCAGCGTCGTGCGCCTCATCCATATCCAGGCTTTTCTCCAGCGCAAACTCTGCCATCGCTGCCCGCTCTGTTTGGGTCAGAACACGAAATTCATACAGCACATCGCTGCCTCGGGAGCCAAAGTGTTGCTTAACAGACTCTGGCACTCCTAAGTTAAGGATGCTGGTGTAAACCTGGCTTGCAACCGTAATCTGGTTCTGCTGAATCGGTTCAAACCCTGTCTCTTCAAAAATGGTTTGAGGGTTGTAGCCAGCCTTTTGCAGGGTTTGGCACGCTTGTCCCCACTCCACCCAGGTGCCCTCTTTACGCCGGAGCGATCGCAGCAGCCCTTCTATATCTACTTGAGCATCAGACTTGGGAGAATCTTGAGGAGTTTCAGTCATAGGTTCTGGGGTCATTCGTCATTCGTCATCTATATGTACTTGTCAATGTAGATATAAATAAAGGGAAATTGCTGTTTCTGAGGATGGAACAAGGTACTCGATGAATTAAAACGTTCGCCTGAGCACTCACGTCAAAGGCTTCGGATCAACCTATCCAGCTTCTCAGCACGCCCATCAAGGATCTCCTCAGCAACAAATGGCTTGCCATCAAATTATCGCGCTATCCCTTGATAAAGACCAGTCTCCAATCAGAGGAGTATCTATCCCCTCATCTCCCCACCCCCTCTCCCACCCTCCCCCTTACAAAACTTAATTTCTCTCAATAATCCTATGGACTCAGCTTAACCTTGTCTTTACTGACCTGGTGTAGTGTAAGGGGGAAAAGTTCACCGAGCTACAGAAATTTATGTTTTCGTCTCTGAAGGTAACTCGTAGGGCGGTTTCCGTTTCCGCAATTGCCCTGGCGCTGGGTTTGGCATCCTGCGGACCCACCTCTACCACTCCCCCGGCAGCGACTGACGGTGCCAGTCCGGCTGCAACGACTGGCGGTGGAACTGTCTCCCTTAGCGGCGCAGGCGCTACATTCCCCGCTCCTCTTTATCAGCGCTGGTTTGCTGAGTACAACCAGCAAAACCCCAATGTCCAAATCAGCTACCAATCTGTGGGTAGTGGTGCAGGTGTGCAGCAGTTTCTTGCAAGAACCGTGGATTTTGGTGCATCAGATGCGCCCCTGACTGACGAAGAGCTTAAAAAATATCCTGCTGAACTGGGTAAGCCTTTACAGATCCCCATGACTGGGGGAGCGGTTGTATTCGCCTACAACCTCGAAGGTGTAGACAACCTGAGGCTTTCCAGAACTAGCTACTGCGGCATCGTAGCAGGTGAAATCAAAACCTGGAACGATCCTCAACTGGTTAAGGATAATCCAGGCGTTAACCTGCCAGGTTCAGCCATTACCTTTGCCCATCGCTCAGACGGTAGTGGTACTACCTTTATTTTCACGAACCACATCAGTGCTGCCTGCCCTAACTGGAAGGCAGGGGCAGGTAAGTCGGTTGAGTGGCCCACTGGAACTGGCGGTAAGGGGAATGAAGGTGTGACAGCGGCGATTCAGCAAACCGCAGGTTCAATCGGGTATGTGGAATACTCCTATGCCAAAGAAAACGGGTTGAGCATGGCAACGATTGAAAATAAATCTGGAGAATTCATTACCCCTTCTCCAGAGTCTGCTGCTAAATCGCTTGAAGGACTCACCATTCCGGCAGACTTTGCGCTGGTGGTTCCCGATCCAGAAGCCAAGGAAGGCTTCCCCATTGTTGGGTTAACCTGGCTGCTGGTTTACGGTAAGTACGATGATCAAACGAAAGCGAATGCACTGAAGAGTGTGATCAAATGGGCATATGCTGATGGTGCCAAGTTCGCTACTGAGCTGGGCTATCTGCCAATTCCCAATGATGTGTCCAGCAAGGCACTTGCCGCATTGGATACGATCCAGGTTGCAACCAAGTAGGTTGGGTTTTGTTGATTGCTGTAGTCTGTCTAAAAAGGTTTGCAGTCAGACTACAGCCCAAAGCCAACTATTCTCTGGTGATGCCGAGTTGCTAGTATGGAGTAGTTGGCGTGGTAGGTTTGCTATTCAGTTTGGATTTTATTGCTGCCAAACGCCGTCCAACAGCTTTCTGATTTAACCTATGGCTCCGATAGTCGATACCTCATCGGCACCTTCCTGGAAAAGGACCGATACTTCCCGCCTTGTTGACAATGGCTTTGTCTGGTTGACTGCTGCTTTTGCCATTGCAGTAGCGATTTTGCTTATTGCGATCGCCTTTCAAGTTGGCGATCAGGCATTTCCAGCCATTCAAGCCTTCGGACTGGGATTCATAGTTAGTAGCCGTTGGGATCCGGTTTCCAACATCTATGGCGCATGGCCCCAGATTTACGGAACGATTGTTACTTCCCTGATTGCGCTTGTCATTGCCATGCCTATCGGGGTAGGGATTGCATTGTTTCTTAGCGAAGACTTTTTACCCTCAAAGATCAAGCAGCCAATCGTGTTTCTGATTGAGCTACTAGCGGCAATTCCCAGCGTGATTTATGGGATTTGGGGCATTTTTGTTTTCATCCCATTTATTCGACCGTTTGGTAATTGGTTGTATGAAAACTTTGGTTGGATTCCCCTGTTTAGCACTCCGCCAGCCGGTCCAGGTGTTTATGTGGCAGGCATTATTCTGGCAATCATGATCCTCCCAATCATTGCGGCAATTTCGCGGGATGCCCTGATTGCGGTGCCACCAGAGTTACGCCAAGCCTCTTACGGTTTGGGCGCAACCCGCTGGGAGACCATCTTTAAAGTGATTTTGCCAGCGGCTTCCTCTGGGATTTTGGGTGGAGCGATGCTGGGCTTGGGTCGGGCAATGGGAGAAACGATGGCGGTAACCATGGTGATTGGCAATTCCAACGTTGCTTCTCCATCCATTCTGAACCAGGGTTCAACCGTATCTTCATTACTAGCCAACCAATTTGCCGAAGCAGGTGGATTGCAGGTGGCTTCGCTGATGTATGCAGCGCTTGTTTTGTTTTTGTTGACGCTGATTGTGAATGTTGTAGCACAGTATATTGTCAGCCGCATCCGATTAAAGTACTAGCCAAGGGCTTTGGCACTTAGGAATGAGAGTTAAATAAGTTCGGAATTGGGTAGGGGCGGGTTTTGCCGTCAAATCCATCGCACCAGGCAAATTGGACTGCTAAACCCGCCCGTACAGTTTGCGGGGTTATTAAATCCAGGATCCTTAGAGAAAAGCTCAAAGGTTAGGTAATTATCGATTCTCCAACAGACATAAACGCTAGTGATTTGAGAGAGATAGGACTGTAAGATGGAAGGAAATGATTTGGCGGCTGATTCTTTCCCAGGACGGACTCTAAAGAAGAGACCAAACTCCTCCCGTACCCTGTTTTCAACCATTATGTCCGGGGTTGCGGTGGCGTGCGCTGTGCTTGCCCTAATTCCTTTATTTGCTGTACTTTCCTATATCTTGGTGCAGGGGTTTTCCTACTTAAGCCTCGATCTATTTTTTAAGCTACCGCCCCCACCACTGGTCAAGGGAGGAGGCTTTGGTAATGCGATCATCGGTACCCTGACTACCGTTGGGCTGGCTTCTTTAATTTCTATTCCGTTTGGTGTGATGGCAGCCGTCTTTCTAGCGGAGTTTGCTAGAGATACCAAACTCGCCTACTGGGTCAACTTTTTTACTAATGTACTCAGTGGTGTGCCCTCCATTGTGATCGGGGTGTTTGCTTACGCGCTGGTTGTGCTGCGGACTGGGAGTTTTTCGGCAGTGGCGGGTGGTGTGGCACTGGCAGTGTTGATGTTGCCCACCATTGTCAGAACCGCCACAGAAGCGTTAGAAGCTATACCGAGTGATTTTCGTCAGGCGGCGGTGGGTTTGGGGGCAACCCGAATTCAGACAACGATGGGAATTGTTTTACCTGCGGCAGTTCCAGCGATTTTAACTGGGGTCATGCTGGCGATCGCCCGGGCGGCGGGGGAAACGGCACCCATTCTGTTCACCGCTCTATTTAATCAGTTCTGGAATCGACCCGTCTGGCAAGGTGGGCTATGGGAGCCAACTGCCACCATGTCGATGCTGGTCTATAACTTCTCCGTAGTGCCCTATAAAAATCAGCAGCAGATTGCCTGGGCTGGGGCACTAGTTCTGATGGCAATGGTTCTGTTTACCAGCATTACAGCCCGGTTTTTAACCCGACAGCGTAAATAGGATTTCTAATTGCTGGTGCTTTTCTAGCTCTGTATCGCCAAAAACCAACTCCATTCAAGCAACTGACCTATGACTTCCGACCTCCAGATCGCTCGCCAAACCGAAACCGTTTTCCGCACGGAAAACCTCGACATTTACTACGGCAAATTCAAGGCAGTCCGGGATGTCAATATTGCCATTCCCAAGAATGCCATTACCGCCTTTATTGGACCCTCTGGCTGTGGTAAAAGTACCGTTATTCGGTGTTTTAACCGTTTGAATGACCTGATTAAGAGTTTTCACATTGACGGCAAAATCTTCTACCACGACCAGGATCTCTACGCATCCGATATTGACCCGGTTGAAGTGAGACGGCAAATTGGCATGGTGTTCCAGAAGCCGAACCCGTTTCCCAAGACTATTTATGACAACGTTGCCTTTGGTCCTCGGTTGTTGGGCTTTAAGGGCGATATGGATGAACTGGTTGAGCGTTCCCTCAAGCAAGCGGCTCTGTGGGATGACGTGAAAGATAAGCTGAAAGCAATGGGAACTGATTTGTCGGGTGGTCAGCAACAGCGACTCTGCATTGCGCGGGCGATCGCCGTTCAGCCCGATGTGATTTTGATGGATGAACCCTGCTCTGCTCTCGATCCAATTTCGACCCTGAAGGTTGAAGACCTGCTTCAGGAGCTTAAGGAGAAGTACACCATCATCATTGTCACCCACAATATGCAGCAGGCATCACGGGCTTCTGACTTTACTGCCTTCTACAATGTCCACGCAAATGAGAAGGGTCAGCGCACGGGCTACATTGTGGAATACGAACCAACCGAAGCCATCTTCCAGAATCCTCAGCAAGAGGCAACCAAGGAATATGTCAGCGGTCGTTTTGGTTAATCTCCAAATTCAGATACTCTTTTGTCGCCAGTAGAATCAGGTGTTGCTGCCAGGCAGGGTAGTTTGGGTGGAGGTTGCAGATAGCAATTACCCTGATTACTCCAATCATCGGCAACGCTAGAGCGAAGTCAATATACATAGGTCGGTGAATTACCAGGAGGGCATTAAAACTGCCCTCTTTTTGTTGGAGACTTAATTCGTCCCTAACCAGGGAATGATCCCCAGGGTCTTAAATCACGATAGGATAATTAAAACTCAAGCTTTTTCGGAAGGCTAGAACATCGTCCCGTCTATTAACGCATGTTTATGAAGCGCTATCTATCACGCCTGTTTTCCCTCTTTCTGGTCGTTTGCATTGGTTTAATGGGATGCTCTGCTGCACCCGACGGCTCAGTGGGTATGACTGGTGACTACCCTCAGGATACCCTCGCAGTGGTTAACACCTTGAGAAGTGCGATCGCCCTACCAGACGATTCACCCGAAAAGGTACCTGTCCAGGCGCAGGCGCGTCAACTCATTAATGATTTCTCGGCTCGCTACCGGCGGGAAGACTCCCTCACCCGACTCAGTTCCTACACAACCATGCGGACTGCCTTGAACTCTTTGGCAGGGCACTATAGCTCTTATCCCAACCGTCCCATTCCCCAAAAGCTGAAGGATCGGTTAGAAACCGAATTTAAGCAAATCGAACTTGCCATCAACCGCGGGGCGTAAACGATAGTTCAAAAGGCATTCCCTGGATTTGGAAGCAATAGGGGCGCGAAATTCGCACCCCTATTCATTGTGGTTAAAATCATCAGTCCCAATTAACCTATCTACTTAACACCTGGCACCTGGCACCTGGCACCTGGCGCCTATCTCTGCCCCACCATCTCATAGGAACCATCCCGATCGCCCTCCACCTTCAGCAATCCAGTCAATAAAGAGGCTGGACCCTGAGGGTAGGGCCACGCAAAGGCATGGCGAAAGGCGGCATCCTGACAGGCTTGTAATTCCTGGAAGCCAATAATGTCATGGGTCAGTAAGTTTTCATACTCAAATGGCAACCGGACATTATGTAAACCTGCGTTGTCTGTGCAAATGGCAATATCCACCCCCGCATCAAAACAGCGATCAAATACCTGTTTTAGTTCCGACACGTCCTTCAAGGTGCCGGTTTTGGGATAAGTGGTGGGACATACCTCCAGACATTGACCCCGGGCGGCAACCTGTTTCAGCAAGTGGGGATAGTGGAGGGGAATCTGAATTCCATGACCGATCCGCATCAGGTAGGGCAGCAGTTCTGAATAGCAGCCTTCCCGCGTCTCATACAAATGTCCGGTGGTTTTGATGTCGAGCGATCGGGCATAGGCATAGAGTTCTACAAACTCTTCCAGCCGTTCTCCATAGTGGTTATCCCCCCCTGCCAAGTCGATCGCGCAGACGTATTCCCGCGACTGAGCCGCCAGATCCACAATTGCCCGGTTGACTTCATAGGGCAACCGCGAGTGCATACAGAGAATTTGGCTCGTTACAATCGGGTATTCATTTAACCGGCTGGCTTTGCCCACAATGTCTACAATTTGCGCCATCAAATCGATCCGCTGAGACTGAGGCAAATGATCCGGCGTGCGGAGAAAGGGCGTATAGCGTAATTCCAGATAAGCCAGATTCTCAAAAATATAGGCACCCCGCATCAGGCGGTAAACAAAATAGGGGAGTGCCTCCGCCGTTTGTACACTTTCGACCAGGGTGTGTAATTCCAGATACTCGTCCAGGGTGTTACGCGGGCGCGTGTAGAAATCTTCAAATTCACCATAGATAGGAAAACGCTGAGCCAGGTCAGAATCATTGCGTTGGAGATACCGCCACAGAATACGAGGTACGACAGAGCCGCCAAGGTGGCGGTGGAGTTCAGCATACAGAGCCACGGGCACCTCTCATAGGGATAAAGGATTGTACGGATCTTTTCAGTCAATGATGGAGTTTGAGCTGCGATCGCTCACGGGGGCATCCATTCTAATACAGCCACATTTGCCTCAAGCAGATACCCTTGAACAACCATTCAACGATTTGAGGCATCTTACAGCAATTTTCATTGGTGTATGCCACACGGAACGTTGGTTGTGCCTTAATATAACGGCATTCATTGTGTGGCACTCGTCTAAAAACTGCTGTAATCTACATCATAGAAAATGCAGCAAAATCTGCCCTGAATCCTACGCCACTTCAGCAAAATGGCTGGGTATACCTCTACACCTGCGATACCGGCAACCGTAACAAAATTCCATTTGACAGTTGTGTCAAATACTGTCGATAATGAATGTTTGTGCAAACTCTAGCTTAATAAAAAATCTTGGCTAACGTCGTTGTGGTCGGTGCCCAGTGGGGCGACGAAGGAAAAGGGAAAATTACTGATCTGTTGAGTAAGTCGGCAGATGTGGTGGTTCGGTATCAGGGAGGGGTCAACGCTGGACACACCGTTGTTGTTAAAGATCAGGTGTTTAAGCTGCACTTGATTCCCTCCGGCATTCTTTATCCAGAGACAGAATGCATTATTGGCTGCGGCACAGTAATCGACCCCAAAGTTCTGATTGGAGAACTGGATCAATTGGAGACGCTGGGGGTTTCCGCCGATAAGCTATACATTTCTGAAACGGCTCACGTCACGATGCCCTATCACCGGGTAATTGACCAGGCATCGGAGCAGCGTAGGGGTGAGCATAAAATTGGTACCACTGGGCGAGGCATTGGTCCCACCTATGCCGACAAGTCAGAACGAACCGGCATTCGGATGATTGACTTGATGGAGCCAGAAACGCTTCGCAAGAAATTGCGCTGGACCGTAGAGTACAAGAATGGCATTCTCGAAAAACTCTATGAACTGCCGCCTCTTGACCCCCAGGAAATTATTGATGAATACATGGGCTATGCCGATCGCCTCCGTTCCCATGTCATCGACAGTTCCCTCAAAATCTACGATGCCATCAAGCGCAAGCGCAACATTTTGTTTGAAGGTGCCCAGGGAACCCTGCTGGACTTAGACCACGGCACCTATCCCTATGTCACATCCTCCAATCCGGTAGCTGGAGGAGCCTGTGTCGGTACAGGGGTCGGTCCCACCATGATTGACCGGGTGATTGGTGTTGCGAAGGCATACACCACCCGTGTCGGTGAAGGTCCCTTTCCCACAGAACTCCATGGCACAATGGGAGAGCATCTCTGCGATCGCGGGGCTGAGTTTGGCACAACCACCGGGCGTAAGCGTCGTTGTGGCTGGTTTGATGCTGTGATTGGTCGCTATGCCGTCCGCATCAACGGGTTAGATTGTCTCGCGATCACTAAGCTAGATGTGCTGGATGAGCTAGAGGAGATTAAGGTCTGCGTTGCCTATGAAGTCGATGGTGAGCATTGCTACGACCTGCCCAGCAACTCGCGCCAGTTTGCCCACTGCCAACCGATTTACACCACCATCCCTGGATGGAAGCAGTCTACCGCCGACTGCCGCTCTCTGGAGGATCTACCCAGGCAAGCCCTGGACTACCTGAAACTGCTAGCGGAATTAATGGAAGTCCCTATTGCGATCGTTTCTCTGGGAGCCAGCCGCGACCAGACCATCATCGTCGAAGACCCCATTCACGGGCCCAAACGCGCCTTGCTATATACCAATGGCACGGCATCGAACGAATCTGGGAGTCAAAAGCTAGAAGTCAACTCTTGAAAGGATGAAGGGTGAAGGCTAAATTTCATCTTTCACCCTTCATCTTTCATCTTTCATCCCGCATCCTTTCCTCTATAACCTGAACTATGGAACTCTCACTTGAATGTCAAACCCGTCCCGCAGATAGTAAAGCCAATGCGCTCAGGCATTCTGGCGTAATCCCTGCTGTATTGTATGGTCACAGCGGAGTTGAGTCCGTGGCTATAACGGTAAAGGCGAAAGACGCTGAACTCCTGATCCGGGATGCCTCTGTGAACAACACACTGATCACTTTGAATGTCCCTGACTTGCCCTGGACTGGTAAAGCACTGCTGCGGGAAGTGCAATCCCATCCCTGGAAAGGCACCCTGTATCACCTCAGCTTTTTCTCGGTTGCTTCCCAATTAACCCTGGATGTGGACGTTCCAGTTCATACAGTTGGAGAAGCTCCCGGAGCCAAAACAGGCGGTGGTTCTCTTGACTTGCAAATCAATGAACTCCGCGTTCGCTGCGCCCCGGATCGAATTCCAGAGGTGATTGAAGTGGATGTGTCCGGTTTGAAGGTTGGTGATGCCCTCCATGTCCATGAAATCACCCTCCCGGAAGGAGTAACTGCTCTGGTCGAACCTGATCAGATTGTGGTGACGGTTCTTTCGGGTGGGGGTGCTAGTACTGAAGCTGAAGAAGAATCTGAAGCTTAATTCTTCCTGATTTCATCTGAATTACAAATTTCTGTTTGAATCCCCGGCTTCTTCAAAAAGCTGGGGATTTTGGTTCTTCTTAGGCATCTAAAGCTCGAACCCAGAGTGCAAGCCCACCGCCTCGACCCCGTGCCGCAATAAAGTCCTCTGTCACCAGGAAAAAAGCGAAGAAGGGAAGTCTGGAAATTGGCTGTATGGAAAATTCCTCTGTCTGTGCCTTACTACCGCGGACTGCACCACTGTAAAGGACACGCCCCATTAAGCGAATTTGCATCTGGGTAAAGTCAAATGCCAGCAGGTTCTTTTTGCCCAGGTATTTACAGGGACCCGTAAAGCTGACCAAAAGTGGACCTAAGCAAGCTTGATTAGTAATTCTGCCATTGTCTGACTCCGCTTCTGGCATCTGGGAACCCGTGAAGGAAATTTGGGCTTTGGCAACTTTAGGCATATACCAGCCCCGTCCTAACAAAATCGCTCCTCGCTGCCGTGCTTTGCGAGTACCCGTGGCAAAGCAGAGTTGCCAATCAGCGAGTAGAGGACTGAAGGGATAGGTCAACCGCTGTTGCTTGGCGGCTTTTTCTGCCTGAAGTAGCGCACTGACTACAGCCGCAGCCGCAGGGCGCGGAGATGCTTCACCACGAAATGCCGCGATCGCAGATGACAGGGTTACGAGGTAAGCAGATTGATCGGTAGCGGGTAAATCTCCTGTCATCGAAACTGTCTCCCAAACAAAACCACTTGCATCAGGCTATCAAGATAGCGCCAGTTCTTTCAAAGAACTTCTGCAAGTGGTCTGAATGTAATAGTCTGAGAGCGAAGGTTGCTATTTCCCAGATGGGGTGCTTGATACAGTATCAATCACAGTCACCTGGCTCTTAAACCCTGGATAAGGCAGAAGGGTAGCCACTAGCGTTACAACACCCAGACAAACTAGCGTAGGGAAGAGTTTAGGTCTAACAGATTTCATGGCAGAGCGGCGAGAAGGTACAGTGGTTGGCATTGGGGCAGCGACCTCTTTATACATGTAAATACTCAGGCTCAATCAAAATATCCGGCAATTTCACCGCTCAATTGAGTGTTTGCAGGCAAAAGTAGCTACAACCAGATTCCGTAGTCTACGGATGGTTTCAAGATATTCTGAGTATTTTCACGCCTTTGGTGGATTTTCTAAAATAGTTTTTAATCCTTGAACGAGTCGCTTGACTCCTGTGGCAGCGGTTTCCAGGGGTAAAGCACCGTAGGCAACTCGCAGGTAACAGCCTTCCTCAATTCCAAATGCCGAGCCTGGAAGGGCAGCTACTTGATGTTCCTGAATTAATCGCTCGACCAGTTGCATGGAAGTCAAGCCAGTATAGACGCGAAGCAGAAAATAGAATGCCCCGTTGGCAGGAGGAATGGCAATTAAGTGGCTGATATGGCTGAGTTCATCGAGGATGAGATGGCGAACCTGAACGATCGCCCCTAGCTGCCCGCGGCAGTAGTCAACTCCAGACTGTAATGCCCCCAAGGCAGCATACTGGGAAATCACCGGCGGACAAATAACATTCGTATCCTGTATTTTCATTACAGATGTTAAAAGATGGATTGGAAAAACCATGTAGCCAATTCGCCAACTGGCAAACCCATAGGCTTTTGACAACGTGTAGAGCGAAATGGTGTGGGGGGCACTGTCAGGAATAGAACCGGGTGCAAAATGTTCCGAACCATCGTAGGTGAAGTATTCATAGGCCTCATCTGTAATGTGGTAGATTCCTCGACTGGCACAGAGGGCATTGACTTGACACAGATCTGCAACCGGGTAGATAGCCCCCGTGGGATTGTTGGGTGAGATGGTGACGATCGCCCGGGTTCGTTCTGTAATTGCCTGTTGCAGGGCATCCAGTTGTAATTGATAGTTGTCGTCAGTCGGAACCAGAACGGGGCGGCATCCAGCAATCACGATCGCCATTTCATGGTTAAAGTAATAGGGCGTAGGTAGGATAACTTCATCGCCTGGAGTCGTGATTGCCAGGATGGCATTTAGAAATCCCATGTTGCTGCCTGCGGTCACTACGATTTGCCGTTCGTCTCCAATCTCAATTCCGTTTTCAACTTTTAGCTTGGCAGCAATTTGCTTCAACAACAGCGGAATGCCCTGAACAGCTTGATACTTGTGCAATTCAGGATCGGCAAGGAATTGAGAGAGTTGGGCGATCGCCTCTGGCGGCGGTCCATAGGACACTACCCCCTGCCCTAAGGAAATCGTCCCCGGATTTTGCCGAATCCATTCTCCCACAATTGGAATAATCGGCGACTGAACAGCTTGCATCCGGGCAGTTTCCGAAAACATGGGGAATTGATCCTTTATTAAGGGGAGAGTTGGTCAGCCCACCACCGACTAGTGCTCTAATAAATTAAATTTGACAGAGCACTAATAAAAGGGAGGAGTGCGGACAGAGGAGCATTTATGCAGTAAGCCCACTCTACAATCATTTGATGGGAAGAACGCTTCGTAAACCCAATTGCGCAATGGTCGCTACCTGCCTCAAGGTAAGTCAATGGCATAGTTGAAGGAGATGAAGGGCAGCCCCCACCCTTTTGTTCCAATTCAGAAAATGAATGGGACACTGAATATTTATTACGAAGATCATTCACCAGACTCTCTGAATCTAATCTCTATGGGCACTCCCAAGTCAGTCCTGATCTTGTTTGCACATCCGGCGCTAGAGAAGTCACGGGTCAACCGCCATTTGATTCAAGCCGTTCAAGGGCTGGATTCTGTGACCATTCACGACCTCTATGAGACCTACCCAACCTTTCACATCAACGTCAAGGCTGAACAAAATTTGCTGTTGACCCATGACATTATTGTGTTTCAGCATCCTTTCTATTGGTACAGCGGTCCCGCTTTGCTGAAGGAGTGGCAGGATCTGGTACTGGAATATGGGTTTGCCTATGGCAACGAAGGAACGGCTTTGAAGGGGAAAACGGTTTTGTCGGCGATTACCACGGGAGGGAGTAAAACAGCCTACTGCCGACAGGGACATAACTTCTTTACCATTCGAGAGTTGTTGGCACCGTTTGAGCAAACGGCGCGGCTCTGCAATATGGAGTATCTCCCTCCCTTTGTTGTGCATGGGACCCACCAACTGCGCGAACGAAGCCAGATTGCCCAGTATGCAGCCGACTATCGGACGGTGATTGGGGCACTGCGGGATGACGCGATCGCCTGGGAAAACCTTACCCAATGTCGGTTTCTGAATGATGACCTGGAGCAAATCATCCTGAAATCAGAGGTGCCCCACCATGCATAGCCAAAGCTTTTTCTACCAGGCATTTGTGTACCTGGTGGCAGCCGTCCTTTCAGTGCCGATCGCCAAACGCATGGGGCTAGGGTCTGTCCTGGGTTATCTGATCGCAGGGGTCCTCGTAGGTCCCTTTGGCTTTGGCTTTGTGGGACGGGCAGACAGCACGGACGTGATGAACTTCGCTGAGTTTGGCGTGGTGATGATGTTGTTTCTGGTTGGGCTGGAACTACAACCCGCTCTCCTATGGCAACTGCGGATTCCCATCCTGGGACTGGGAGGCTTACAGTTAGGCATTAACACCGTGTTAATGACGACCCTTGGTTTGATGGTAGGGTTGCCCTGGAAAATGGCATTGGCGATCGGACTGATTCTGCCCTTGTCCTCCACTGCGATCGGGGTGCAGACCCTCAACGAGCGGGGACTGATGAAAACCGAGGGTGGTCAGTCGGCATTCT
Source organism: Kovacikia sp. CALU 1929 (assembly GCF_056784235.1). Classification (NCBI taxonomy): domain Bacteria; kingdom Bacillati; phylum Cyanobacteriota; class Cyanophyceae; order Leptolyngbyales; family Leptolyngbyaceae; genus Kovacikia; species Kovacikia sp. CALU 1929. Next base: position 38,293 of record NZ_JBXBCF010000082.1, on the reverse strand, counting down.
CTGTGCTTCTGTTTCAGGCAATCGCCGTCATTCCCATCCTGGCTTTTTTACCCCTGCTGACCATGGATGGAGCGATCGCCGCTGACCAGGCAGCCCAACCCAGCAATAGTCTGGCGGGCTGGCAACAAACCCTACTGGTTATTGGCACCGTGGGTGGGATTGTGCTGGGCGGTCGGTTTTTAATGCGTCCTGTATTTCGCTTTATTGCGTCAACCCGTCTGCGAGAAATATTCACCGCCACTGCATTACTGCTCGTCGTTGGCATCACGCTAGCCATGCAGCAGGTTGGGCTTTCTCCAGCCCTGGGTACGTTTGTTGCAGGGGTCGTTTTAGCTGAAAGTGAATACCGCCACGAGCTATTAAGCACTATTGAACCCTTTCAGAGTTTACTGCTGGGGCTATTCTTTATCTCTGTCGGAGCCAGCATCGACTTTAACCTGATCTTCCAGCAGCCCTTGCTCATTTTGGGGTTAATAGCGGGAGTTACTTTCCTCAAATGCACCGTCCTGTTTGGGCTGGGAAATGTTTTCAAACTTGCATTAGGGCAGAGCCTACTGTTCGCCTTTGCACTGGTCCAGGGAGATGAATTTTCGTTTGTTTTGTTCTCCTTTGCAGCCCAGAGTAGTGTGCTGCCAGCCAATACCGCTGGGGTTCTGGTTGCAGTTGTGGCATTATCCATGTTGCTCTCTCCCGCGTTCATGATTGCCTATGAAAAGCTTGTGGAATCGCGTTTCTCAACGCCTTTACCAGAGCGGGAACCCGACGAAATCGATGACAACGAAAATCTGGTGATCATTGCAGGCTTTGGACGGTTTGGGCAAATTGTCGGACGTTTACTATTAGCCAACGGCTGCAAACCCACGATCCTGGATCACAATCCTGGGCAAATCGAACTCCTACGCCGGTTTGGTTTCAAAGTATTCTATGGGGATGCTTCCCGAATTGAACTGCTTCAGGCAGCCGGGGCTGAAAGCGCCCAACTGCTGGTCGTTGCCATCGACCAGCGAGACACAATTCTGGAAATCGTTGAACGGGTGCGTAAGCGCTTTCCTCACTTAAAGATTCTGGCACGGGCAATTGACCGCAGCCATGCCTATGAACTGATTCGGCTCGGAGCCGATGTCATCCAGCGAGAAACCTTCAGCTCAGCCCTGGATCTGGGGGTGGAGGCGTTAAAGCTGTTAGGGGTTCGTTCCTATAAAGCCCATCGTGCCGCACTGACCTTCCGGCAGCATGACGAAGAGGCACTCCAGGAAATTGCCCAGACCGAGAAACAAGATGAAACGGTTTTGATTGCGCGATCGCGCCAGTTAGCTCAACAGCTTGAGCAACTGTTACAGTCTGACGACCACGAACTCATCCATGAAGCTGATCGTGCCTGGGATGTATCAGCTCTGCGTAAGGACGTTTAAATCGCCGATTTCTGCTGTTCAGAAACCATACTAGGAGATAAGGAATCTGAATACCTTTTGCATTGAAAATTGTCCCAAATATCAAACAATCCATCATCATCAGCGTAACCAGCCACATCGATGCCCATGTCACCAGAGCCAGAATGACGACGGATGAGTTTATAAGAGCCAGCCATGCCTGCGCTTGCCCACTCCTCAACGAAGACTTCCCATTCATCTGGTGAGAATCCCTTAACACGCAGTTCTTTGGGAATAGGGATGCCGTTAATAACGTGGTCAGTCGATGGGTTTCCTGGGAGAGTACGTGTTGAAAGCGGACTCATATCTTCGCTGGTAACCAAATGCTTCTAACCTCGCCTGTCATGTATTCAAGCGTAGTGGTTGGGGAAAAGTCTAACTATTATTTGAGCGGCATTCCGCTCTTCTAAACAGACTAATATTCCCCGCAGGAATATTTATCCGACGTCCAAGTCAGCTATCTATTGGGAATATAGATAGATAGCCTGCAAAAATGCTGGATAAGCACCCGGATTGGTATATTATTCGACACCCGTGCAGGCTATTTACCCACATGGGGGATGGACATCTTGGGGGCTGGATAATACACCTGAACCGCCTTTTATCCAGCTTTTGAGTCGTACATTAGCTGCGTCAGAGCATTTTATCCGATAGGCTTCGGCAAATCTTTATCTTCTGTACGGAGTGCCTGTGGGTAATATTTAATGCGATCGCCCCTCGCCGTAAGTGGGTTGACAGCAGAAAACCCAACATAACCAGACCAGGCGAAAGGGTGTGATTCAACTATCTTATTGATGCAGTCGCTAATAGTTGCAACCCTATAAATGTTGGGTTACCTGGCGGAAAGCAAGCTAAACAGACTCAGCCCAATCTGCAAGGTGGGCGATCGCACTTTGTTCAGTCTGCTCAAACTTTAAATTTTTATAGGCAGATGCCAGGTGATAGGGTACTCACCGTCGAAGCCCGATCCCTAATCAATACTCGATATCCTAATAACCTTCCTCTTCATACTCCGGAGCTTTCTGCTTTTCTGGAATGTTGACGCGAGGCGGTTGATAGGTCTTGTCCTGCTCCGCCCAAGCATCTTCGTAATCTTCCTCGTACTGGTCTTCCGGGTAAGGCTGGGGTTCAGAATACCGATCGTACTTTTCTTCGTATTGGCTGGTTCCGCTGGCTTCGCTCCAGTTCTCTTCCTCGTCGTCGTAGTAAAGTGGTTCCGCCCGACGCTGCTGCTGAAGCTGACGGGGTTCTGGCTCACCCCAATTGTCATCATCCCAGGTTTGCTGAACAGGTTCCCTCGTCTTAACCGGAGTTGCAATGGGTTGGCGAATGCCCGTGGGAAGCTGATTGTCGGGGCGGACGGTGGAGACATACCCCTCATCAAACTCATCCCGTTCCCAGGGTGCCCTGCCAATACCCAGGCGCTCCATTACACCCACAGAAAGTTGAGATAACCGCTCCTCTGCGCCTTCAAACACAATCAGGCGATCGGGTCCGCTGCTGACAATCTCTTCGATTGGGAGTTCGTAGGTGCTGACTACCTGATCGGGAATCAGGGGAAGACCAAGGGAGGCAATGATTAGCGAAGTCAACCTGCCATCATCCACATCAAACTTGTAACCTCGAACTTTGCCCAACAGTTCTCCAGTTTCAGTAATTACTTCACACCCAATCAGACTGCTGTAGGATTCGACATCAATGTCTTCAATCACATTTTCATCATCGACCAGAATCACATCGCCAATCTGACGGATGCTGCTCAAAAACATGGGTTGAGGCGTACCGTAAAGCAGATTTGGACGTAGACTGATCGCTGCAACTTCTCGCTGGTCGATATCGACCCATAATTGACTGACAACTCCCAACTTTTTACCCGTGTCACGGGTGACAACGAGGGTGCCAAGAAGGTCAGAGCGTTGGCGGATTTCTTCAGATGCCATTTTTTATTGCCGAATCCTGATTCGCGAATCCTAAATCAATATCAAATCACATAGAGGCGCTTTGGGGCAGCAAATCAATCCCCAAGACTTGAGTATAAGCCCCGCGTGCCTGGGTAACCCCAATGGTACGCTGGGCAGACTCAATCATGGGACGCCGGAGGCTCACGACAATAAACTGCGCTTGCTGTGCCTGCTGTTTGATCATTCTAGCTAATCGTTCCACATTTGCCCCATCCAAAAACATGTCGACCTCGTCGAACGCATAGAACGGCGATGGGCGATAGCGCTGGAGAGCAAAGATAAAGCTTAGGGCAGTGAGGGATTTTTCTCCTCCTGACATCGAAGCAAGGCGTTGGACGGGCTTACCTTTGGGGTGTGCTACAAGATTAAGACCCCCATTGAAGGGGTCTTGGGCATCTTCCAATTGTAGGTGACCGTCGCCTTCAGACAGTGTAGCGAAGATTGCCTGAAAGTTAATGTTGACTGCATCAAAGGCTTCTTTAAAGGCACGCTGGCGCAGGGTCGTGAAGTTCTCAATGCGGAGCAGCAGTTCGGTGCGCTCCTCTTCCAGGGTTTTGAGTTTGTCAGTGAGTTCTTCTAGACGCTGTTGGGTGCGATCGTATTCTTCCAGCGCCAGCATGTTGACGGGTTCCATTGCCTGGATCCGCTTTTGGAGGGCGCGCAGTTCGTGTTGCAGGGAGGCGAGATCGCGGGTTTCAATATCGGGGGGAACTTCCGGCAGGGGATCGGGAAGTTCCTGGCGTTCCGTTTCCAGTTGTGCATGCACAGTTGCCAGTTCTTGGCGGCGGGTTTGCTGGGTTTCCTGGAGTTTTTGTTGCTCCCAGGTTAGTTGTTGCTGGCGAGTCTGGTGTTCCCGCAATTGGCGATCGCTGCGATCTCGCTCCTGTTTCTCTGCCCCCAACCGGCGTTCCAGTTCTGCCAGTGCGGTACGGGTTACCTCAATCTGGCTCTGGATAGCGGCTTGCTGATCCCGGAGAGCAGACTGCTGGTTGAGCTGGGTCGTTTGCTGGGAACGGGACTCCTGTATACGATCCTGCCCCTGCTGAATTTTCTCCTGGCTTCGCTGACGCTGGTTTTCCAGGTCTTGTAGCCGCTGCTCGGTGGTGCGGACTGCCAGTTCCCGTTGATTTAGTTCAGCTTCCTGACTGCGTAGGGTTGCCTGAATTTGCTGCCATTCGCTATGGGTCTGGGACTGCTCCATTTCAGCAAGGGTCTGTCTTAGATCCTGGAGTTGACCCTCCTGATGGGGTAGTTCAGACTCCAGCACTTGCAGGCGATCGCGGGCATAGGCAAGTTCCTGAGCGTTCTGATCTCGTTGGGTATTTAGTTGAGTCAGCGAGGATTGTAGGGCTTGTAGCTCTTTCTCAAGTTGGGTTGCTTGCAGTTCTGTCTCACGATGCTGCTGCCGGGCTTCTGTGAGTCCCTGGGTGCGCTCCCTGACCAGCTTAGTTGCGCGTTCAATGCTGTTCTGGCAGTGATCCAGAATGCGGTCGATTTCCTGGAGGCGATCGCGCAGTTCTGCCACCTCTGCCGACTCTGCCGGATCGACCGTCCCAAAGTGAATAGCTTGGCGCGTACTGTTGCTACCACCCGTCATCGCCCCGCTAGTTTCCAGCAGTTCGCCATCTAAAGTGACAATGCGGTACTCACCCAGGTAGCGACGGGCATCTCTCAACGTTTCAAACACGACGGTTGTCCCAAAGACGTAGGCAAACACATCGCGATAGCGCTGGTCAAAATCAACCAGATGGATGGCGTAGTCAATACAGCCAGGGCGCGATTTCACTCCACCCCCAGCCGGGGTACGACCGGACTGGAGCTTGTTAAGCGGCAGAAAAGTTGCCCGTCCAGCTTTCCGCTGCTTCAGCAGTTCAATCCCAGCCGCGGCGATCGCATCATCTTCAACGACTAGATGCCCCAGCCGTGCGCCCGCAGCCGTTTCCAGCGCCAGTTGGTAGCGAGGATCTACTGTTCCCAGTTGAGCCACCAATCCACAGACCCCTGGCAGGTCAGATTTGAGAATCAACTGTGCTGCATGGGTGCCCTGAGCCTCCTGGATTGCCTGGGTCTGGGCTTCCAACCGATCTAACCGACGCTGTTTGTCACGTTGTTCGTTCAGCAGGCGAGTTTGAGTCTCTTGCTGAATTTGTAATTCCTGCTCGGCAGCAGCAAGCCCCTGTGCTAGAGCCTGCACCTGCTGCATCGTTGTTCCCTGGAGTGCTTTTACGGTCGTGTGCTGGTCTTGTTTCTCGGCAATTTGCTGTTCCAGGGTTTGCAAGCCCTGGACTTGTTCCTGGATCTGTCGTTCTAGCTGGCGGGTTCGTTCCTGTAGTTGCGCCTGTTCAGAGCGCTGAGGTTCCAGTGTATTGAGCAGGGTTTCAATCTGACGGTGGAGGGTTGCCTGCTCCTGGACAGAGGTTTCGGCACTGGCAGCGATCGCGTCTGCGGCTGCTCGTGTTTGCTGCAAAATTTGCCGTGCCTGATCCCGTTGCTGCTGGAGAGCGGTCACGTTTTCCGTTTCGATCGCCTGTTCCTGGGTGAGGGATTCCAGGGCTTGCAGGTGCTCTTGAATGTTCTGCTGGGTTTGGGTCAGGCGGGTAGTAACTTCACGGCTGGCGGTTTGCAAATCCTGCTCTTGGCGCTGAAGCTGCCGGAGTTCTGCCTCACGGGTTGCCAGGGTGGACTGGAGAGCAAGCTGCTCTTCTTCACCTAATGCCCGGACGCGGGCGTTTAACTGCTCCAGTTCAATCGTTGCTTGACGAATTTCAGTCGCCAGTGTGGCAATCTGTTCCGTGATTTCAGCGGATTCGCGATCACTGGCTTCGATCTGCTGCCCCAGTTTTTCAACGGCGCGGGCAGACTGGCGATAGCGGATGATAATTTCCCACTGCTCCTTTGCCTGTAGTTCGCCCCGTAATTTCTGGTATTTCTCAGCTTTGATCCGATCCTGGGCGAGGCGATCGCGTTGGTCAATCAGTTCTCGCTCCACAATGTGATAGCGGTCTTCTCGCTCCTTGACGGCGTTCAGCTTTTCCTTTGCCTGGTTGATTTTGCGATCGAAGGTGGCAACTCCTGCCAGTTCATCAATAATCTCCCGCCGCTCCCGGGAATTCATTGAAATAATCCGAGTGACATCCCCTTGCAGCACCACGTTGTAGCCTTCTGGGTAAACCCGCAGCCGGTTCAACTCTTCATGCAGCTCGGTCAGGGTACAGGGAATCCCGTTGATGAAATAGTTTGAGGTGTAGGTCCCTTGCTGAGTCACCCGCAGCTTACGGGTCACGCTCCATTCTTTCAAGGCTGGCAGTTGTCCGTATCCGTTCTCTGAATGTCCGTTCTGCGATTGCCCATTGCCTGAGTTCCCATTTGAATGTCCATTCAGACTTGCCGCCTCATGCGTGCCAGCCTTTGAAGCATCCGTGCCTCCTTTCCGCCGATCGCTGACCTGGCGCTCAATCACATCATCCAACAGTTCTGGCTCATCCGAAAGATCAAAAGTGACGGTCACACTGGCTTCCACCGCCGAGCGGTTACGGCTGATCTGATTGTGGTTGACCAGATCAGGCAAACGCTCTGCTCGCATTCCCTTAGATCCCGCTAATCCCAGGCAGAATAGGAGCGCATCAATCAAATTGGACTTGCCAGACCCATTCGGACCGGAAACCACAGTAAACCCTGGCAACAACGGGATTGGTGTTGTGCCGCCAAAGGACTTGAAATTGGTCAGTTCCAGGCGCTTAATGTACACAGCCCGCCCAGGATGTTAAGGGTAGGAAAGGTCAGAGTTTAGTGTAGCTGCTAGATACCTGTTTGAGCGGAAATCTCGCAATTCTCTATTTCATAGCATGTTTGGAACAAACGTTCTAGTGCTATGGGGAGTAAGTAGGGAAAATTGCTCAAGGTGAGAGGGTAGTAAATTACCCTCTCACCCCCACTCATTACACTCCAATTGTTTTATTTTCAGTGCCCAGAAGCTCTGCGATCGCCTGTCGCTCGGCGGGGGGTTGGGCAGGGGGAACCTGGCGGGCATCCGTGATCAGCCAGTCGAGCGAGGCTGCCTGAACGTCAATCGTTGCACCTGTTTTATCTACGCAGTAGCGACCAAATACCAGCTTATCGACCAGGCGCACCGCTGGACCCAGTCGGGAATATTCAAAAATGACGCTGTTATCGACAACGGCACCACTGCACACCCAGCAGTTTGGACCAATCATCGTGGGTCCAATAATGGTTGCGCCATCTTCAATATGAGTCATGCCGCCAATGTAAACAGGACCCTTAATCTTGACTTTGTCCCAGTTCACAGCCACGTTCAATCCGGTATAAATGCCAGGAGCAACCTGATGACCAGGGATCTGAACGTTTTTGACTTCGCCGCTTAGGACTCCGCGAATGGCGTGCCAGTAGTCGGGCACCTTGCCAATGTCTACCCATTCAAAGTCCATCGCAATCCCATAGAAGGGGGCACCCACCTCAACCAGTTTTGGAAAAAGCTGACCGCCAATGTCGTATTCCACGCCGGAAGGGATGTAGTCAAAAATTTCCGGTTCAAAGATATAAATCCCCGTGTTAATGCAGGTGCTGAGTGCCTCTTCAACCGACGGTTTCTCCTGAAACGCTTTAATTTTGCCTTCCTCGTCGGTAACCACAACTCCATAGCTGGATACATCTGCACGGGGAACTTCTCGCATCACAACAGTGGCGATCGCCCCCTTTTCGCGGTGCCACTTCACTGCCGCCGTCAGATCCAGATCAATCAGGGCATCTCCACAGAGGACAATAAATGTGTCATCAAAAAAGGGCGAGAAGTCCTGGATTTTGCGCATCCCACCGGCAGAACCCAATGCTTCCCCAACCAACTTACCATCCTCAATTCGCCCTTCAAACGAATAGGCAATTTCTACACCAAATCGTTGACCATCCCGGAAATAGCTCTCAATTTCATTCGCCAGATGGCTAACATTTACCATAATCTCGGTAAACCCATGCTGACGTAGCAATTCAAGTAGAAATTCCATCACCGGCTTTTGCAGGATGGGAATCATCGGTTTGGGAATGGTGTAAGTAATTGGACGAACACGAGTTCCCTTACCAGCTGCCAGAATCATGGCTTTCATAGACGTATATCTCCCCAACCCTTCGCCATTAGCTCGTAATCAGTTACACGTTCACGATTTGATAAACACCCCTACAAACGATCCTTCGCTCCAGGGTTTAACTTAAGATTCCCCCATCCTGAACTTTCCTCAAAAAAAGAGAGTCCTTTGAAGCCTGGAATCTAAGGTGCCGGTATACGATTGACCATCCAGATGCTAGAAGATTCTCTGGACAAATAAAACTAAACTTTAGATTCTTCGCAAATCTCTGGCAGTTCTTAAGACTTTCTTCACAAAACTTACATCTAAACATCTATACAAGTCTATTGGAAACTTCTGCGATGCGATACGGCAATCTATCTCAGAGGATGTTTAAAGAGTCGCTTTTATCATTCTGAGGAGGGAGGCGCAACGTTGCCAAAGCCTGCTGAGGGCTTAGAATTTTCAGGCTTTAAAGCACTATACCGAGAGGTTAACCCGAAACGCCTTAATTGCCAAAGCCTGTTAACAGACGTAGAAAGTTTTCGGATAGCCTTTTAATCGGGTGAGGCACGGGCGATCTGGGCAGTGGGGTCGGCAACCCCAGTAGAGGCAGACTCATCAGTCAGTAGCCGAATCTTGAGATCCTGGTAAAACTCTGCCTGTTCTAGCTCAACTTTAGACTGGGATGTTAATAGTAAGAGCGCCCAAAAGACCCCCACCCGGTCATGGTTAGGAGAATGGTTGGAAGTCTCCGGCTGGGAATGGGAGGATTTAATTTGAGTCCAAAATTCGAGTAGTAGCTCAAAGTCTAGCCAGTTTTGCTTTTGGGTAATGGTTGACCAGTTTTCCTGAAAGAATTCCTCCAGGGCGATCGCCATCTCTGACAGGTTTTCCTGGTGAGCCAGTTGGGCGATCGCCCGCACTGCCTGACTTCGTGACTGAGGACGGGGACGGCGTATACGACTGCGGGGTGCTTTGTCTTCTAGAGCCGCAGCAATGCTATGAATTTGGTCAATCAGTTCTTTGAGCGTGACTCGACGGCATTTGGGAGGTTGGGCAACCGCACGGCGACGTAATCTGCGCTCTAAAAAGGGAGGCAGGACAGACCCACTTAAATCGCCCAATTCTTGAAATTCGCCATCATCCTGAATTTCAGGGTTTTCCTCAACCTCTGGTTGGGATAAACTTTCTGCTTTCAACAGCACCAGCATGGATGCATACAAAAATGCCTGTCCCGACTGCGACAGGGTCGCCTCATAGGGCTTTCCTTCTACACTTTGGGGAGTCAATTCACTTAGAAATCGATCAATCACATCAATGACTTTGACATCCCAGGGATCAATTTCGCCCCGCTCTGCCAGATCAATCAGAAAGGCGATCGCGTCCTGCGCCAGGGAAAGGGTCATGGAGAAAGACCTATCGAATTGGAGTCCGGACAAAGAAAATGGCTGCCACCAGGATTAGCCCTAAAAGCAGCAGAGGTACCCATAGACTCCAGAGATTAAGTGGAGTAATAAACGCTGACCAATTCATTCTTTGTATGCTAACGCACCTGTAAAAGGATGAAGGCTAAAGGCTAAAGGCTAAATAATTTCATCTTTCATCCTTCATCCTTACTACTGGGCTGTCAACACCTCGGCATCGGTGTCTTCAACCGTTTGCTTGGCAGCAGGAAGCAGGCGTTGCTGCTCCTGAATCTCTGCCCGATAGCGCTGTACGTCTTCCTCTAGCTCTTGAATGCGGGTCTCCTTGACACGAATTTCCTGACCCGTTTCTAACATTTTCTGCAATTGCGTCCAAACACTGAACACCCAAGCCAACACTGCCCCAATCCCCATTGCCAGGATCAACTCAATGGAAAGGGGAGCCTGTAGCTGCACTCCTTTCACAATATGGATCACCGCAGGTTCAGTATTCTCGATCCCAAATAGAACGAGAGCTAGAGAGATTACAAAGATGATGACGAAATTAACTTGTCGCATAGCAATTTTCACCTTTACAGGTAACGTTCTGATGGTTCCAGAGATCGTTGATTGAATATATCGATCCCAGACATGCTGATCAAATTTGTACCAGAGGGAGGGAACAAATGACGAATGTCTGGGAATTGTTTTGGAATTATGGGTCTCGTCCCTTCATCCTCGCATCCTTTACTTTCCCTCCAGCGGCGGTTCAGGAATTGGCTCTTTTCCTGCCTGGGACTGGGATTGAATGCCTAAAATGACTTCCAGGGTGCCTTTAATCGTTCCGGCAATGGGGACCGCAACCACCACACCGAGGAAACCTGCAATTTGAAGCCCGACGAGCAGGGCAATCACAATCCAGATGGGGTTGAGTCCAATGAAGTCTCCCATCATGCGGGGAGCTAGAATATTATCCCGAATCTGATGCAAGACTGTGGCAGCAATTCCGACCTGGAAGCCCAACCCTGGATTTTGTAACATCACAACCAGGGCGACCAAGCTGATTCCTAATGCTGCCCCAATGAAGGGGATTAGCTCTGAAATACCGATCAGAATGGCAAATAATAAGGCAAAGGGCACTTGCATCCATACAAATATGGGAATCAGGGCGATCGCCATAAAAATTGCTAGCAAAATCTGGGTGATGAAAAAGTTTTGAAAGTTCAGGCGCAGGGACTCGCTCAGTGGAATTCCAATTTGGGGTGGCAGCAGGTTGATTAAACCCTGCCAGAGGCGACCGCCATAGAGCAGCATATAAAATGCCAGCACGAGTACCAGCACCGTATCTATCACCCCGCTAAGGGTGCCCAATGCCAGCCCAACGGCTTGACTTGCCAGCGTTTGTAACTGACTTTCAATCTGGGTATTGATCCGACCACTGAAGCCTCTTAGATCGAGGGGCAGGTTATGCCGCTTTGCCCAAAAATCGAAGGCATCTAGATTTTGACGACTGGCTTCTAGCCATTCAGGAATTTTGCTAACGAGTTGGGTGGTCTGTATAGTCACCAGGGGAACCAGGGTCAGTCCTGCCAGTAACAGCACTGCAAAAGTAACTAGTAGAACGACGGTGACTGACTGTGCCCTACTTAACCGGATGTACTGAAACAGACGGACAGGATAGTTGAGCAGAAATGCCAGGATCGCAGCAACGACCAGTAGTGTGATGAGATGCTCAAAGTAGCGAAAGACCTGACTCAGCAACCAAACGTTAAGAGCCGCAATTGGACCGATCAGACCCAGAACTAGCAGACGTTGGAGCTTGACTGGACGGTGCATGTTGAACTCTGATCAAAGTTTTTCTATTAATTGATTTCTAAATCCGCACGCTTGGCGATTGATGCAGCCTGAAGCTAAATATTTATCCTATACTTCTGGCTATCTTCCTACGGAACGGATGTAGAAATTTCAGGTTAATGCATTTGGTTTGGAGCGTGCAGCTTGAGTCATGGATGGGGTTTTGCGAGAAAGCTTGTGGGGATACCGCAGGTAGGTGCCGATGAGAACCAGAAGGGCAATGAGGAGAGTTCCAATTCCCAAGGGACTGGGGAGCCAGAAAATGGCTTCTAAATGGTTCAGTTGACCAGGAACCAGTTGCCAGACAAGTTCTTTTCCTCTTTGATGAACTTTAGGTTGAATAGAGTCTGGGCTGGCGTTACGGGCACCCCAGGGTGTATTTAGTCGAAATTCCAGGTCAATTAAAGAACCGGGGCTAAGCAACAGATTACCGCTGGAAGAGACGATGCCCAGCGATCGCAGGTCCAAATCGTACTGGAGCCAATTACGCTCAACCAGCAGAAAGTTGTTCCGGCTTGCTTGCAAGCGGGACTTGACTTCAGGAAGATCGTGAGCAGCGATCGCAGCCCTACCTTCTCCCAAGGGTTGAAAGAATTCGTTGAACTTGGCTTCTAGTTCGCTATGGTTGCTGAAGGGAATGGTCACCATCAACGCTTGTTCTGGCAACCGTTCTACCCGTCCACCCAAACGGTGACTACGTTCCTCAATCTCATCCAACCACTGCTCAGTGGTGGCACCGCTGAAAGTCTTCAGTCGTTCGGCTATCTGAACATGCTGTACAATCCTTCCCTGGCTGGAATGATCAAACTGAAGGGCAACATCAGATTGCACACAACCAGAGAGAAGCAGCGCCAACAGCAGACTAATTCCCAGGAGGGGCGATCGCAGGACAGTGCTGGTAAAGCATTGCTTCCAAAACGAGGCGATTCTTTGTCCCACAGTGCAGAACATGGCAGGTTGAAAATTGGGTTATAGGGAATGGAAGAACAGGCACAGTTTCTCCCACCCTACCCTTATTAGGTGAGCCAGAGCAAACTTCCTAATAGCACTAACACTACCGCTACCAGAGCCACCCAGATAAACCGATTATCTTCCGTATTTACCTGACCCGGATCCATCGGTTCTAGTTGAAAAGTCGGTTGGGTGGGTTGGCTACGGCGCTGAGACGTAGAAAATCCTTTCCGATCCTGGTTATCGCTCTCTGCCAGATTCGTTAAATCGGGGATCTGGGTCAACCATTCGGGGCGACTTTTGAGCTTGGGGGCTTCCAGAATATAAAGTAGCCGCTTCCCCTGTTTTCGGGTATTCAAATCCGGGTGACGGCTGATCACCCGACAGAGCGTGATCGCCTCTGACCGCTGCCCTGCTGCTTCATAGGCAGTCACCAACCAGGTCTGAATTTCCCCTTGCAAGCGGGTTCCAGACTCAGCTAATGCATTTGCCTGCTCTAAATGTTGCACCGACTTACGGTACTCACCGCGCTCAAACGCAATTTTACCCGCTTGATACTCGGCTTGAACGGTTTCGAGACTATCCGAACTCACAGCAACAGTAATTAAATTAACTTCTTCTGCCCATGATAAGGGGTGGAGGGGGAAGTGGGGAGATGGGAGATGGAAGATGGGGAGAGGGGAGACTCATCCACCCTTACCTGCGACCCTACACTCTGCTCCAATTCCCCAACCTGATTGAAACGAGCTAACCTGAAGAGGTAGGCTCAAGGCTTCCCATCAGCCAGGTCATTGGAACACCTGCCGGATAATAGCCGTCAGCTTCACAGGGTCGCTTCCTATGCGTGTCTTGTCCTTAATGCTGGAGATAAACCTATGGCTAGAGCAAACTTGCGATTTCAATCGTTTTGGGTTCGGTGGGCACCCTCTCTGGCACTAGGGGCGATCGCATCCCTTACGACTTTCTCTTCCGCCAGCGCAATTCCGATTCGCCTTGAAGTGAACACCTATCCCAGCCGTGGTCAGTCCGTATATAGGCAGCCTGTGTACAGTCAACCTGTGTATAGTCAACCTGGCTATGGTCAGCCTGTATATGGCACCACCGTTTACGGAGTCCAGACCTCCTATCCCTCTTCCTATCGCTCTGGCGGATTTGGCATCACGATTGGTGGCTATTCCAGGGAGTATCCCTACACCCATCCCGCCTACTCCCCTCCTGGCTACCCATCTAATTCCGTGATTTTTCAGCCAGGGTACACTCCCTATTCCCCAGGTTTGAATAATTCTGTGCTCGTCAGCCCTACCGTTGTTGACAGCCAAATTTATAATCCAACCCTGATCAACCCCAGAATTATTGACCGTTCCAGGTACCCCCGAAGAAGCAGGCATAGAAACACTACAACCATCATTCGCTATCAAGTCCCCTTTGGGGCATCAGGGATAACTGTGCCTCTCAATCCTTATCCCTACCGGACGTATCCTTACTTTCAGAGATAGGAGTCAGTTGCTCCTCGCCCTCTCACCCCTTCACCATCCCCAGCAGTGTCACTTCCCAAACCAGCCGGGGTTGCACGTAGCGTCGCAGGTGTTCACGGGCTTTCTCCAGGCGTTGTAGCGGGACAAAGTTGGGGATGACGCAGGCTGACAATTCTCTTCGGATCTGCTGCCAGTAAGTCTGCTGAAGGTAATCAACTAACCAGAGCTGCGCCTCTGTATCAATCGCCCGATCAATTTGACGGGCAAGCTCCAGGGCTTCCCGGTGAGAGCGGGGCAGATGAGTTACGGCTTGTAGTAAGTCGGGAGGGATTTCTTGAAGCTGTTGCCAGTGGGCGATCGCCTCCCCCGGACTGCCTTCAGCTAGTTGTAATACTTGGGGATGATCCAGAACTTCTGAGTGCCCTACCCGACGTAGCACCTCAGCAACCCCCTCAGCCGCCAGTCGGTAAAAGGGAATTCGCTGGCAACGAGAAACCAGGGTAGACAACAGAGCCTCTACCCCTGGAGCAATCAAAATTAAGGTCGCCTGTCCTGGTTCTTCCAGGGTTTTTAACAAACCATTTGCCGGTGCTTCCGCCATCGTTTCTGCCTGTTCGATGATGACAACCGACCGGGAAGCCTCCAGGGGCGATCGCGAGAGAAACTGAGCAATTTCCCGCACCTGTTCTAACCGAATTAATGGTGGAGACTTCCGCTTGACCCCTGCCGCCGCTGCCTCTGCTGCCGATAACCGCTTTCCCTGATGCAGGTAAGTTGGTTCTACCCACAGCAGATCAGGGTGGTTTCGCTGGCGAATTCGGCTGCGTAATGCATCTCCGACACCCGCTGGGTTGGATTCTCCAAATAACAGTTCAACAAAACACTTTGCTGCTAGACTTCGCCCTACCCCTGATGGTCCTGCAAATAAATAGGCAGGAGCAACTTTGTCTCGCTTCACTGCCTGGTTCAGCAGTTCGATTGCCTGGGGTTGTCCAATCAGGGAAGTGAAGGAAGGCATAGGGCGGAAGGCGGGAGGCAGAAGGCGGAAGGTGGAAGCATAAAAAATAATTATGGCAGTTGTTACAGGTGTTCCCCACACCCGGTTTAATCAAATTCGAGCGAGAGATTTTATCCTTCCGCCTTCATCCCTCATCCTTCCACTTGCTCTCCATACCATTGTTCAAGCCGCTGACTCAAGACAGCTTGAATTTGCTCGGCGACCTCTAATTCTGAGCGGTTGGCATCAATGCGGAAAATCCGATCGGGATAGCTTAGGGCAAGGGCTACAAACCCCTGTTGAACGCGCTGATGGAAAGCAAGGTCTGCCTGTTCCATGCGATCGCAGGTTCCTCGCTGCCGCATGCGTGCCAACCCAATTTCCACATCCAGATCTAACCAAAATGTAAGATCGCTCTCCAAGCCGTTGGTGGCAATCTGGTTGAGCTGATGGATGAGTGCCAGATCGAGTCCTCGACCATAACCCTGATAGGCAATCGTGGAATCGGTGTAGCGATCGCACAGAATCAGTGCGCCCTCCATTAAAAAAGGTGTGAGAAATCCGTCTACATGCTGTGCTCGATCAGCCGCATACAACAGCAGCTCTGCTCGGTCTTGTAGGGGTTCCTGGGTGGGTTGTCCCAGTAAAAGCTGCCGAATATTAGTACCAATCTCAGTCCCACCTGGCTCACGGGTAACGATTACTTGGGGGGAAAGCGCCTTTAATTTCAGTCGCGATTGCCATTCACTATCGACAAGCCATCGCTCTAATCGTCGAAGCTGGGTTGTTTTACCACTGCCTTCAACGCCCTCAAACACAATCAATTTGCCCTGCTTCTGATTCATTCGGCTAATCTTTAGAAAAATCCCTCTCAAGGGGATATTTTTTTTTCGCTGTGTAATCTGTACTAGCATCTATTGATACTTTAGACTGGGTATAACCATGCCATCCTAAGAAAGCTATGATGGCTGAAGACTTGATGTCACGCGCTGAGGTTGGTCATGGCTCGTTACACCTGTTTAGTCACAGTTGAAGCGTCTGAAGGCGGTATCAAGCAACCGCTAGGTCAAACGCTGGAATCCTGTAATTTTGACATTATTTATGAGGCACAGGACTATATGGTCGCCCGTGAAGTGCCTGGTGGAGTCACCTATCCTCAGTTGGTGACGGTTGAAGTCTTGATTGAAGATACCCCTGTTGATGATCGTGGGGTCAGGATGAATTTTGTAATGAAAAATGAAGAACTTCCGCTGCAAACGAATAACCATTGCCGCCGGATGTTTGACCGGGTCAATCAGGCGATCGCTGAAAACAATCAGTGGCAACTGATTGAGGCTGTTGCTGGTTAAGAAGTAGCTGCTGGGGAGCAGCAGCCCAGAATGCTTAATCCTCAGGGTCACCCACCATCCCAGGGTGGATCAGGGTAATGTCAAATTCGTCTGGGGGAACCGTTAAAATCGCGTCCCGTTTCAGAAGGTAATAAATTGCGCGCACCTGAGGGCCAAATACAACTTCATCCTCATTTTGCAGATCATGGGCTTGCAATTTGCGCCCGTTAATCAGGAGCCCATTCGCACTGGGCTTACCCTTCAAATTGCCATCAACGATTCGGTAATAGTAACTGCCGTCTTCATTCAAAAGTTGTACCAGCGTAGCGTGACGCCGAGAAACGAACTGAGACACTAGCCGAATGTCGCACTTAGGATCTCTGCCAATTGAGTACACAGAACGGTCGAGAATATACTCCCGACGTCCCTTATCATCCTCAATGATGAGCAAATGGTTCAGATGCGGTTCTAAGGGCATTGGATGATTGGGTGACGCAGTTGAGTTCAAGTAACGAATCCTAATAGGTGAACAAATTAATCTAAACAGTTTGATCTAAAAAAGCGTTGCTCCACGCTCTAAACTAGGGCGATTAAAAACACACATGGTCATCAGTCGGAGAAAAGGTATATCCCCCTTTTTGACAGACTATTGCCATCATAGCCTTAGCAGTTTGCGGTTCCATCTTTCGCGGTTTCATCTAATTACCAGAGAAACACCTGTCAACAAAACTCACACAGCCTGATGAGTATCGATGAAGAAATTCGTCAGGTAAAGCAAGCGATATAAATATTAAAAGTTTTATAAACATTAATCTCGCTTAACCCATTAATTCTACACTCTCCCCCTAGCAATGGCGATCAGCATAATTAAGGCTGCTGGGCGATACCCTAACAGGGCAATCAGTAATTACTGCGATCGCTCACTTCGAAACCGAAGCTCTGGATCGGAACTGAAGTTAAAAAACCTGAAAAAAGATTGCACTCGTCTGCGAATTAAATTAAGTCGTCGAGGTGGTCTACTGAGGGGCACCTGGAGAGAGTCTAACGGATCAGACTTGTCCGCAGTCCTGGGATTAATGAGGGTGACATCATCAAAGACACCATCCGTCGGCTCAGTCGGAACCGTATCTCGCTTCAAATAGAAGTAGGTAAACTGAACCTGGGGTCCAAACACGACCTTATCTTCATTCTGCAAGTCGCGAGACCGAAGCCGTTGCCCATTGACTAAAAGACCATTGGCGCTACGCTGCCCATCCAGATCGCCATCGACAATTCGATAGAAAAAGTCTTCATCATCGTTAGAAACTCGCACTAGTGTGGCATGGCGACGAGAAACGAACAAGGAAGCTAACCGGATATCGCAGTCGCGATCCCGCCCAATGGAATAGACAGGGTCTTCTAAAATTAACTGACGACTGCCTTGATCGTCTTCGATGATTAACAAGTGCTTTTGACTGGTTTCTGGGGGCATTCGCTGAGCATTACGAGGGGCTTGAGACATTAGGAGGGGCTTGGAAACATCAAAAAAGCTCTCTTGATCAACTCAATTACACCGAGATACCGGGCACCAACTAGTGATATGCCATCTCATAAAGCAGTCCTAAATTGTTCTTGGAAAAGAAGGGACGTGAAACTAATTTCCCTGGCGGGAAAGTCCTTTCACAATCCAAATAGGATGACTATAGAGGCTGGTTATCAGGTGGAGCGAAGGTAAGGTAAAGCAACAGGGAATTTGTCACGACACTAATCGAACTAAACGCCATCATAGCGCCTGCCGCAGCAGGACTCAACAGAACACCCAGGGTAGGTAATAGCACACCCGCTGCCAGGGGAATTCCCAGAATGTTGTAAGCAAATGCCCAGAATAGGTTTTGGCGAATCTTGTTGAAGGTTGCGCGACTAAGACGAATTGCCTCCACTACATCACTCAAGCGATCGCGCATCAGAATAATCCCGGCAGTTTCAATCGCGACATCGGTACCAGAGTGAAGTGCCAGCCCGACATCGGCTTGAGCTAGGGCAGGCGCATCGTTGATGCCATCACCAACCATTGCCACCCTGTTGCCCTGCGCCTGAAGTTGGGCAATGATCTTTGCTTTGCCATCGGGTAGTACCTCTGCCAGAACGGATTCAGGGGCTAATCCAAGGGAATGGGCGATCGCCTCAGCCACGTCCCGCCGATCTCCAGTCAATAGCAAAACCCTGAGACCCATCTGCTGCAATTTCTGTACGGTAACAGAGGCATCTGGACGTAGAGCATCTGCCACAGCAATCAACCCAATCAGCTTGCCATGCGCCGCCACATAAATTACGGTTTTCCCAGACTTGGCGATGGTTTGCGTCCATTCCTTGTCTGCCTCGCTCACCTCTATGTCGTTTTTCACCAACCATCCAGCAGTCCCCAGAACCACACGGGTATCTGCTCCAGGTTTACCCACAGAAACGGTCGCTGCTACTCCAAAACCAGGTTCCGTCACAAAATCTTTGGCGGGTAGCAGGGAAAGCCCTGCCTGCTCTGCTTGTTGTCGAATGGCGACGGCAAGGGGATGGCGAGTGCCGCTCTCAACGCTGGCGGCAAGTTGGAGGAGATGGGAGGAGGGGGCGCAGAGGGGAGGGGAGGGGAGGGGTAGCAGAGGGGAGAGGGGGATGCAGTCGGTGACAGAGGGTTTACCTGTGGTCAGGGTGCCGGTTTTGTCCAGAATGATTGTGTCGAGGGCATGAACCTGCTCTAAAATATCGCCGCCCCGAATCAGGAGTCCTCGTTCTGCTCCAATGCCTGAGCCAACCAGGATAGCGGTTGGGGTTGCCAGTCCCAAAGCACAGGGGCAGGCGATGACGAGAACCGCGATCGCGAGTTTGAGGCTGAGCAGGAGAGAAGAGGGGTGAGGAGTGAGGAGTGAGGAGTGAGCGTTAAGAAGATGGGTCATGGCGTGCCCAGCCCCAATCGTCCATTGCCCACTTCCCATCAATACATGGGACCAGAGGCGAGTACCGATCAAATACCAGAAGCAGAAGGTGAGGGCAGCGATCGCCATTACCCCATAGGTGAAGTATCCAGCCACGGTATCTGCCAGAGCTTGGATGGGCGCTTTGCGGGTCTGAGCAGATTCCACCAGGGCAATAATCTGTGCCAGGGTAGTATCCTTGCCTGTCCGGGTCGCTTGCAGGGCGATCGCACCTGTCTGATTTAAGGTTCCAGCGGCAACAAAATCGCCCACTTGCTTCAAAACGGGTAGGGGTTCCCCGGTCAGCATGGACTCATCCACGGTTGTCTGCCCTACCCTCACCTGCCCATCCACCGGAATTTTGTCTCCCGGCAGAACTTGCAGCCACTCCCCAATCCGCACGCGATCGGCAGGAATCTCAATATAGTTCTGAGTTGAAAGTTGAGCGTTGGGACTCCACCCCTGCCCCTCTGCGCCACTTTCTCCCACTGGGATCAGTCTGGCTACCTTGGGCTGAAGTGAGAGTAAGGCTTGAAATGCTGAGGCGGCACGATTCCTGGCTTTTTGCTCCAGCGTTCGCCCCAGCAGGATGAAGCCCACCAGCATCACCGGCTCATCAAAGAAGCATTCCCAGCCCAGTTGGGGAAGCAGGAGCGCCACCAGACTGGTCGTGTAGGCCGTTAGCGTGCCCAAACCCACCAGGGTATTCATATTCGGGGCATTGCGGCGCAGTCCCCGCCAGCCATCGACCAGCATGGAACGCCCCGGTCCAAGCAATGCAGCCGTTGCCAGTCCACAGTGCAGCCAGATATTG
The DNA here is from genome assembly GCF_056784235.1 of Kovacikia sp. CALU 1929. Taxonomy (NCBI): domain Bacteria; kingdom Bacillati; phylum Cyanobacteriota; class Cyanophyceae; order Leptolyngbyales; family Leptolyngbyaceae; genus Kovacikia; species Kovacikia sp. CALU 1929. Next base: position 18,057 of record NZ_JBXBCF010000082.1, on the reverse strand, counting down.
CTGAGTCCGGGAAGGGTGAACCCGCCCAGTTGCCCAATGTGCCCCAAAGAAGAAAAGACTAGCAGGAGAGCGGCGATCGCCAGTCTTACCATCTGCTGCTGGGACTCCAACCGTCGCTTTTCTTCCAGATTAATCAAATCCGGTTCTTTCGAGAATGGTTCATCCGGGAGATGCCGGGGTTGGGATGGAAAGCCTGCATTGGTTAGGGTCTGTGCCAGTGCCTCTGATCTGACCGTGTTGGGGTCGCATTCCACAACCGCTACTTCTGTCACCAGGTTGACACAGGCAGAAAGCACACCGGGTTGCTGAGTCAGTTGGTTTTCTACGGCTTTAACGCAACCGGCACATTTCATGCCACTGACATCCAGAGTAATGATTTCCGAGGCAAAGGGAACGGGGGAAGTTTCTGAAGTGAGTTGCATGAAATCTCAAAAAGTGAACGGGTGGTGCTGGTTCTTTCAGCATCCTTTTCTTGGGTGGTGCTAAATAGCAGTATGAATTGGAACGAAGTTCAATTCATACAACTCTCAATTCATACCCAAAATCAGCAACGCCTTTTCTTGAGGGTAGATGAAGCGAGGGGCAATCAACCAGCACCCCTAATTTTTTCGTCAAAACTCATCTTCCTGCCGCTGTTTCTGATACCGGGAGGTTCCTTTAAACTGCCCGTTCCAGTAGAGATAAATCAGGTAGAGGCAAGCCCCCGTCTGAAGCGCGAGAATCACCCAGGCACTTGGAAAGAAGTGGTTTTCCAGGCTGGAGTAGGCGCTGAAATAAGCGCCTCCCGCGATCGCCAGCAGTGCAGCCAGAGCAAATTTCCTTGGTTTGAGCATGGTGGTTCAGTCAATGGTTGGTTTCCACATCAACGGATTAGCCTGTATTCCCCAAAATAACCAGGCTGAGCAGGGTGCCACTGTTCCATAAGCCGTGGAGCAGCATGGAAGCAAGTAGATTGCGCGATCGCACGTAAACAAAGCCCAATACAATTCCCAGGGTTGCCAGTGGTAACACCTCCGACAGGTTCAAGTGAGCCACTGCAAAGATGAGCGCACTGAGGGCGATCGCCCCCCACATCGGCACGTAGCGGGTCAAGGACGGCAACAGAAAACCGCGAAATAGAGTTTCCTCAAAAAAGGGAGCCGCGACTCCGGCGGTCAGGAAGAAAATAAAAAGTGCTGCATTGTCTCTGCTTTCGAGGGCGATCGGTAACAGCGGATTGCTGCCTCCCTGTCCCTTCCAGATTGCCTGGTTAATCAACGACACCACAATCACCAGGGGCAATGCGGCAAAGTAGCCACCCAATCCCCACCAGACCCAGTTGCCCTTCCAATTGAATCGGAACCAGCCCTCTGGCAGTGGGAAAAAAGGCTGGATCAAAAAGTACAGAACCCCTAAGCCGCCGGTGGTTAACAGAATATAATCCATCAGAATATAGACCGCTTTACCCCGCACACTTAACAGCGTTGGATTGAACCCAGATAAGCCCTGCACCAATTGCAATACCAGGGGTAGCAAAATTTGCCCAACCAGAAAAAAGCCAAAAATTAACACCTCCCAGACCAGTTCCCCATCCCAGGGAACCGTCCAGGTTGCCATGCCCGCAGGAGACAGGAAGGACTGCTTCCGCTGTACCAGCCATTGCCCCAGGAGAAACAACAAAATGCCGCCCCCAATCAAGCAGCCCAGGATAGGAATTCCCCCCACGACTGCCAGATTCCTGTAAGCCCGTTCTGCTGCCTGCTGCTGTTCTAGCTGAAGAGCCGTAAGGGCATCCTGACGTTGCTGTAATTGATAAAGCTGCGATAGGGATTGGTAACGAAACCATCCGTCCAGGTTCTTCTTTAACAGTGCTTCTGCATCGGGCACTAATTGGGCAGGCTGGTTCCATAAGCCAACCAGGGTGCCTGCCGTTTTGCTCAACGATTCCAGGTTAGGCTGGGAACCTGCTTGTTGAATCGCATTTGCCCAGGTTTGTTGAGCTTCCTTGATTTGTCCCTGAGTGACCTGCAAAATGCCCAATCTCAGATCTAGTTCCAGGGCAAGTTGCTGCTGTCTGGATAGGGTTAGCTGAAGGGTTTCGGATTCAACGGGAGATGCCTTCAGCAAAGACTGGGTCTGGTCTAGATTTTTCGCCGCCGATTGACGGAAATTCTGGTACTCTTTTGCCGCCAGCTTATTCGGTTCTGCTCCTAACAAAGCTTTACGAGCGGAATCTAAATTGGGATCCTCGCCCCGATATTCCGATGCCTGAAGCACCAAATTCGTTTGATAAAGCTCTAACCGACTTTGAAACTGGGGCTGACTCCAGCTTTGCCATAGCCTTAAGCCAACGGAAACTGCTACACAGACCGTTAGCATAATTAAAATCAACCGCTTGAATGTCATGACCCCTTCCATGAAAGCCGCATGACTGGATTATGACACTGTAAACGCCTCCAGCAGTCATTTGCCAGGAGGATTGTCTGCCCAGATGCCTGAGGTGCGTCTCTGATCAGGTTAAAATTCTTATGTTTTAAGCACTCCTCCTATGCAAACCAAACCCTTACCTACCCGTGTGATTCTCGTGCGTCATGGCGAGAGCAGTTTTAATCTGGAGCGACGAGTTCAGGGACACTGGGACAAATCCACCCTGACTGAAAAGGGGCAATTATCTGCCCATCAGGTGGGTGATGCGCTTAGGGAGATGAGGTTTGATGCGGTTTACAGTAGTCCTTTGAGTCGGGCAAAGGACACCGCAAACATTATTCTTTCCCGTCTAAACACACCACCTGCCAGCCCGCTTCACATCACGGATAGCCTCAAGGAAATTAATCTGGCGTTGTGGGAAGGGATGCTATTTACTGACATCGCAGAGCAGTACCCGGAAGAATACCGTAACTGGCAGGAGGCTCCGGACAAGGTGCGGATGGTGATCCCTGGGGCTGATGGAGAACCAACGGATTTTTATCCGGTTCCCGCTCTATTTGAGCAAGCCAAGGATTTTTGGAAGGAATTGTTGCCGCGCCATGCTGGACAAACCATTCTGCTGGTTGCCCATAGTGGAATCAATCGGGCGCTCGTCAGTACCGCTGTGGGGTTGCCGCCCGATCGCTACCAGGCGATTCATCAGTCCAACTGCGGCATCAGCGTCCTCAACTTTTCTGGCGGTTGGGGCAATCTGGTGCAGATGGAATCCCTGAACCTGACTGCCCATCTGGGAGAACCGTTGCCCCCGATGAAGCAGGGACGGAAAGGACCCCGGTTCCTGCTCGTGCGTCATGGCGAAACCAATTGGAATCGAGACAAGCGATTTCAGGGTCAGATCGACGTGCCGTTGAATCAGATGGGACAGATGCAGTCGGGGCAGGCAGCCGAATTTCTGAAAACCGTCCCGATTCGCTATGCCGTTACCAGTCCAATGCTGCGACCCAAAGAAACGGCTGACATCATTCTTCAGTACCATCCTGATGTGGCACTGGAACTGGAGGATAACTTGAAGGAAATCAGTCATGGGTTGTGGGAAGGCAAGCTAGAAGAAGAGATTGAGCAGGGCTATCCGGGGATGCTGCAACAGTGGCAGAATGCGCCTGAAACCGTACAAATGCCAGAGGGTGAAAACCTGCAACAGGTCTGGGAACGGGCGATCGCTGCCTGGGACAGCATCGTGCAGTCCGCCTACCAGCGGCAGGAACCAGGGATAACGCTGGTGGTTGCCCATGATGCCATTAACAAAGCAATTCTTTGCTACGTTCTGGGACTGGGACCGGAGCATTTCTGGAGTTTTAAGCAGGGGAATGGTGCCGTCAGCGTGATTGACTATTCTCAGGGGAGTGAAAAGCCTGTTCTCACCGCTATGAACATTACCAGCCATTTGGGCGGTGTTTTGGATAGAACCGCGGCGGGGGCGCTTTGAGGTGAGGTGTGAGGGGGTGAGTTGGGAGTGATAGCTGTATCCACAAACTAATGACGTGTGAATTACTACAACAGGTGCGTGTCCTCGATCCCGTCATGGGGAGCGATCGAGTGGCAGATGTTTTGATTGAGGATGGTGTGGTCAAGGCGATCGCCGATGTCCTGACCGACTCTCCAGAGGATGCAACTATTCACAACTGCCGGGGATTGATTCTGGGACCGGGACTTATCGACCTCTATAGCCGTTCTGGCGAACCGGGCTTTGAACAGCGGGAAACCCTGGAATCCCTCATGCGAGCAGGGGCAGCGGGCGGTTTTACTCAGATTACTGTTCTACCCAATACGATTCCAGCGATTGACAACCCCGCCACTATATCGTGGTTCCAGGAAAAAGCAACCCACCACAGGCAGAGTATCAGACAGAGTAAAAGCTCAAGCAATTTCCCCTCTCCCCTCTCTCCTCTCCCCTCGCCTCCCTCCCTCCCCCATCTCCACTGTTGGGCAGCACTCACCATCGACACCAAGGGAGAACAAATGTCAGAACTGGCAGAACTGGCAATGGCTCACATTGTCGGGTTTGCCGATGGAAAACCGCTCAACAATATGGCGTTAATACGCCGGTTATTGGAATACCTGAAACCATTGGGGCAACCCATTGCCCTCTGGACTTGTGATCCGGGTCTGGCAGGGAATGGGGTGATGCGTGAAGGGCAGGAATCTATCCAGTTTGGCTTGGTAGGAGTGCCAGCAATCGCGGAAACGACTGCCCTATCGGCTCTTCTGGAGTGCGTTGAAACCACTGGCACCCCCGTTCACCTGATGCGTGTGTCCACCGCCCGTAGCGTCGAACTGATCCGGCTAGCCAAAGATCGCGGTGTCCCGGTGACAGCCAGCACTCCCTGGATGCATTTGCTCCTGAATAGCGAAGCGGTGGGTAGCTATGATCCTAACCTGCGCTTAAATCCCCCACTGGGAAATCCCGTCGATCAGGAAGCACTGATTAACGGACTTCAGGAAGGCGTTTTGGATGCGATCGCGATCGACCACACCCCCTACACTTATGAGGAAAAAACCGTTGCCTTTGCCGAAGCTCCTGCCGGTGCGATCGGGCTAGAACTGGCATTACCACTACTTTGGCAGGGATTGGTGGAAACTGGCAGATGTTCTCCCCTGGAGCTATGGCGTTCCCTCAGTACCCACCCTGCTAAGTGTCTGAACCAGAAGCCAACCAGCATCTCCCCCGGTGGTCAACCCACCGATCTAACCCTGTTCGACCCACATCAAGCCTGGATTGCTGATAGGCGATCGCTGCAATCCCTCTCTAGCAATACTCCCTGGCTAGAGCAGTCGATTATCGGACGGGTTTTGAAGACCTGGTGCAGTTGAGGGGAAGGGGGCAGGGGCAGCAGTTGAGAGTTGAGAGTTGAAAATTAGAAGTTAAGAGTTGAGAATTAGAAGTTGAGAGTTTGGGTTTTGGAGTCATGTCTCAATCGCTGACTCCTCACTCCTCACTCCTCTCCAACAACTAACAACCCCTTAATAACTCGGCTCCGGTGCAATTTCCCCAACCCGTGCCAGGGGCCAAAAGCGAACGATGGCTCGACCAATAATTTTCTCCCGTGGGACAAAACCCCAATAGTGGCTGTCATAGCTATTGTTACGGTTGTCACCTAAGACCAGATAGGACCCTTCTGGCACAACCTGGGGACCCCATTGGTATTGGGGATTATCGGCAATATAGTTTTCGCGCAAAGGCTCATCATTCACGTAGACTCGCCCACCTTTCACTTCCACCTTTTCGCCTGGTAAGCCGATAATTCGCTTAATGAACGCATCATTAAAGTTTTGCTTTTCCAACGCTTCTGTCGGCGCGAATACGACAATATCTCCTCGTTGCGGAGTTCTGAAGTAGTAACCTACCTTATCTACAATCAAGCGATCGTTGACCTGGAGAGTGGGCAGCATCGAGCCAGAGGGAATATAGCGAGCCTCCGCAACAAAGGTGCGAATGCCAAATGCCAGGACAGCGCTTAAGCCTATTGTCTTAAGCCCTTCTACCCAGGGATTTTCAGTCGCTCTTGGTTGTGGATTGGGTTGTTGGGGAGAGTTGTCATCCGACACTTTGCTTTCTACACGGGTCATAGGATTTAACTGTCAGGTACCACTAAAGTCAGAGAATTTGAAAGATGCTGAAGATTCGTAAGAAACGATATGTTTGATTTATCTATCAATAAAATTGATTCGTCTAGCTATCGCCTACCTTATCTATCGTCCATCTATATAGTTGACATAGTTGACTGGTTTGTCACAGATAATTAGGATCTATGAGCTTTTCGGAAAATCACCATCCATTCCTAAACTACTCCAGGATTAAGAATCCTGCATGACAAAATCATGACATCCAATGCTTCTTTAATTATCCGCCATGCCCAAATTCTTCTCCCAAATGGCGAGTTTATGCTGGGTGATGTTCAGGTACAGGATGGTGCCATTGTACAGGTGAATTCCGAAATTTTATCTTTTGCTGAGGGACCAGCTATTGAAATAGACGCTGATGGACTGACTTTGTTGCCAGGGGCGATCGATCCTCAGGTGCATTTTCGGGAGCCGGGTCTGGAATACAAAGAAGACTTGTTTACTGCCAGTTGTGCCTGTGCCAGAGGGGGGGTGACTTCTTTCCTGGAAATGCCTAACACTCGCCCGCTGACCACTACCCAGGCAACCTTGGATGACAAATTGCAACGGGCGGCTCAGAAATCCCTGGTCAACTATGGCTTTTTCATCGGAGCTACCGCAGAGGTGTTGCCAGATCTGTTGGAGGCAACTCCCGCTGCGGGAATCAAGATTTTTATGGGTTCCATGCATGGACCTTTGCTGGTGGATCAGGATGAAGTGCTGGAAAAGATTTTTGCCCAGGGAACCCGTTTGATTGCGGTTCATGCGGAAGACCAGGCACGCATTGCCGAGCGGCGACAACAGTTTGCTGGAATGACTGATCCAGCGATTCACTCCACCATTCAGGACAATCAGGCGGCGTTAAATGCCAGCCAACTGGCACTCCGGCTCTCCCAAAAATATCAGCGCAGGCTCCACATTCTACACATGTCAACAGCTGAAGAAGCTGAGTTGCTGCGTCAGAATAAACCCGCCTGGGTCACGGCTGAAGTAACCCCTCAGCATTTGCTGCTAAATACCAGTGCCTATGAGCAAATTGGAACGCTGGCACAGATGAACCCACCGCTGCGATCGCCCCATGACAATGAAGTTCTCTGGCAGGCACTTCTGGATGGTGTGATTGATTTTATTGCCACTGATCATGCCCCCCATACCCTGGAGGAAAAAGCCCAGACCTATCCCAACAGCCCTTCTGGGATGCCAGGAGTGGAGACTTCCCTGGCTCTGATGCTGACCCAGGCAAAAGCAGGACGCTGTACCGTTGCCCAGGTTGCCCACTGGATGTCTACAGCGGTGGCGAAGGCATATGGCATTCCCAATAAGGGCGCGATCGCCCCTGGCTATGACGCGGATCTGGTTCTGGTGGATCTGAACACTTACCATCCTGTGCGACGGGAAGAACTGGTAACCAAATGCAAATGGAGTCCCTTTGAAGGGTGGGATTTAACCGGCTGGGCAGTCTACACCATTGTTGGCGGCAAGGTTGCCTACGAACGGGGAACACTCCATACCGATGTCCGGGGACAGGCACTCAAATTTAACGCTGCTTGAATGGATGCTATAGCCATAGCCACCTGATTCAGGACGGGGGGCAGGGGGTCCACCCCTGGCTGAGTGCCTTTTAACCCCCAATGTACTAGGCAACCTGGCGATAGCTATACCGCTATCAAAACCTCCGAAATCTCCAGGGTTTTGGAGGTTTATGTCAAGGTTTCCTTACATTGAAGCCAGAAAAACTGACAACCTAAATAGTTTGAGGAATTTGTATTCTAAAATACAAATAAAAATCACCCTTTCGGCACTCTTCTTTTCTTCCTTGTTTATTTACTGTTAAGTTTTGTTGAGCCTCTCGAAAAGGCGGCAGGTGTTCCCGATGAAGGCTAACCGCCTCATGGATGAATGCCTTGAATGAGTTTTTCGTTGGAAGGTTCAGCGTTTGAAGCATAGGGAGTTAAATCATGTTTAAAAAATCTGCTCATTTCTCATCTAATTGGATCAACATTTGCCTGGTGGGTACGACCCTGACAATTGGAGTCGCTATCCCAGCATCAATCAGTGCTTTGTCTGCCAATGCTGGACAGCTTCCCAGCGGTCAGAGTTTCTTTAACCGTGCTCCCCGTCTAGTCAGAACTGCCGCTTCGTTCCAATCTGTGAACACCCCCTCCACCTATCAGTTCACGGTGAAAGTGCCTGAAGATGCGGGTGCCAATCTGCAAGCTGTGAGAATTGGTCAAGATCAGGAAACTTATACTGTTGATTTTGATCCCAACCAGAGCACAGCTTTCCTGGGCAACAGCTTTGCCGGTGGACCCAAAGTACCGCTGGCAAGCATTGGGGGCGACATGCCTGCTGACTCAGATGCAGTCACGGTCGTTTTTGATCCACCGATCGCCCCTGGTCAGACGGTGACTGTCTCGTTGCAAGCCAACCGGAACCCACGGGATGAAGGTGTCTATCTGTTTGGAGTAACCGCCTTCCCTGAAGGCAAAAGTAATCAGGGTCTATTTCTGGGGCACGGTCGGGTGAATGTTTACGAGAATTCCAGATAGGAACTGGGAGGGAACCAGGAGTCAGTTATCCTTCTGGCTTCTGGTTGACACCGGCTCTTGGTTTTATCGGGCGATCGCCTGAATGATTGGCTGCAAAACAGACTGCCCGATCAGCGTCAGAACTACCTGTCTCCCTGAACTGGAGTCGTAGGTCAGGTGAATGTGCAGGTAGGTCTGCGGTCGATGTAACAATCGCTCTGCCCACTCGATCGCCACAATGCCCAACTCGACCTCACCGGCTTCCCAGTAGGTTTCGGGGTAAAGGTCAGCCACTTCGGCTGGGTTCAAACGATAAAGGTCCAGGTGGTAAAGCGGTAGTCGCCCATCCAAATATTCATTAATCAGGGTAAACGTCGGGCTATCCACCGCATCTTTGATACCTAAACCCTGCCCAATTCCCTGCACTAGAGTCGTCTTACCGCTCCCCAAATCGCCCTCCAATAACAACACACTTCCCGCCGGAAGACTCTGACCCAACTGGACGCCTAACTGCTTCGTAGCTTCTGCATCAGACAGCAAGAGGGTTTTGGCGGAGGAAAGCATTGGGAAAGTGAGAGGTGAGGGGAGTTGAGAGTTTTGAGTTGAGGATTTTGAGTTGAGAATTGAAAGTTCCGAGTTGAAGTTAAGAGTTAGAGATATTTATCCTTCATCCCTCATCCCTCATCCTTCGCTCCACCCTCACCGACTGACTTCAAACCCTTGCACCCGGCTATACCACCGTAGTAATACACGAGCTAAGGCAATCGGGTCGTGACGAATTAAGCCAGTTTGTTCATCTTCGTACATGATATTCGCCAGGATGGCGCGTCGTCCGAGGCGGGTTACGGTGTCCCGATCCAGGGGGACCGGGTTGGAGTTTTCTTGAGCATAGCGAATCAGCGCCCGGGCGGAGGGAACTTTTCTCTGCACGAGTACGGCTTCAAAGAGTCTGCGCCCACAGGCCTGGTCGATCGCCCGAATGTGGTCACCAACGCTATACCCCTGGGTTTCCCCTTCCTGGGTCATGATGTTGCAGACATAGATGCAGGGGACTTTGCGCTGGGCGATCGCTTCTGTAATTTCCGGTACGAGCAGATTAGGAATAATGCTGGTATAAAGGCTACCGGGACCAATGACAATAAAGTCTGCCTCCCGAATCGCTCGGATCGCTTTTGGCAAAGCGGGAGGATTGGCAGGCGTACAGCCCATGCGGACAATGCTGCCTTTGGCTTCGGTAATGCTCGACTCACCCTCAATTCGACGACCATCGGTTAGTTCTGCCCAGAGGCGCACATCCGCCAAGGTAGCGGGCAATACCTGACCTCGGACGGCAAGCACCTGGGAACTGGCAGAGATCGCCTGCTCTAAATCCCCAGTCACCTCGCTCATGGCGGTCAGAAACAGGTTGCCAAAGCTATGCCCAACCAGTCCATCGCCTGCCTTAAAGCGGTACTGAAATAATTCTGTGACCAGTCGTTCCTCGTCTGCTAATGCTGCCAGACAGTTGCGAATATCGCCCGGTGGCAGTACCCCAATTTCTCGACGTAAGCGCCCGGATGAACCGCCATCATCGGCAACAGTGACAATGGCTGTGATGTTGGCACTGTATTCCTTTAATCCCCGCAACAGATTAGAAAGTCCGGTTCCGCCGCCAATGACCACAATTCGGGGTCCCCGGTGGAGCCGCCGATGGGTCAGCAACAGATCGACCAGTTCTTCATCCTTATCGGGCATCAATACTTCTGTAATTGAGCCAAGGGTGCGGGTCTGACCTAACCAAACGAGCAAGAGTCCGGTTGCGATCGCGAGCGGTCCTGTCACGTAGCTGGGAAGCAGGTCTGTAATGGTTTGTAGGGCATCTCCAATAAACTGGGTGATGCGATAAATAGGGGTTCGTTTTGTCCAGATAGCCAGCCCCAGAAAGGTGAGCATCATGCCACTGGCGCTTAACAACAACCACCGCTTAACCAACAAACCAGGAGATAGCCACTTGAACCACTGGTTCACCCGATTAGGCGTGCGATAAAACGACTCTTGCCGAAGCATATGGAGCGCATGTTTCAGTAAACCGATTGTCATGGTTAGCCACTAACAGGGTAGGAAGGGATTGCCAGTGAACAAGCGAACTGTTTTGAATCTAACAGCAGAATAATCCAAACCCCAACTCAAGCCCCAAATTCAATTGCCTGGAAATTGTATCTTGTAGTTAAGAGAATTCTCTGATGCAAATCTGCCTTTTATCGGATGACCTGCTTAAAGATACCATTTGCATTTTGGAGCGTCAGGAACCTGGAGTTAGAATCCTGGAGATTCTAGTCCACTCTGTATCAAAAGTGCTACCTTTTTTTGGAGAACTCGCTTGAATGAAATGTGTCAGCGGCAGTTGAGAAGCCAGGATATAACCTTGTATCTAGTCTGTGGCGTAAGTTTGGCACCTCTGGTTCAGCCAGGGCAGAGTTTGGAGGGCAGAGTTTGAAGGGCGGAGTTCGGATTGTGGAGTGCGAAGGGTGGAGAGTGGAGTGCAAAGTAGGTCAGTGTATCTAGATTTCCGCCTATAGGTACTAGTTCCTACTGGGGGAAAAGATCTTCTCTGATAAAGTCTTATAAAGTTCTAGAATCTGATAGCTCTAGGTTTACCTCCTCAGGCTGATGGAGTATTCCAGTCCCAGTTTGATAGGTTATAGGTTTTCTAATAGCGTCCCCAGGCTGAAATGCCAGTTTCTGCCGGACTAAACTGGTTTATGGTTACGCTGCTCTATATCACCAATGGCTGAACCGCTGATTGAATTAAAGGGAATTTCCAAGGCATTTGGCAGCAATGTTGTGCTGGACAATGTTGACTTGACAATCTATCGGGGCGAGGCATTAGGGATTATTGGTCCATCGGGGACTGGCAAATCTACCATCCTCCGAATTATTGCTGGTCTGCTGGCTCCCGATGCCGGAGAAGTTTACGTTCAGGGGCAGCGGCGGCAGGGATTGATTGATGATTCGGAAGACCCGATTGGGATTGGGATGGTATTTCAGCAGGCAGCCCTGTTTGATTCTTTAACCGTGGATGAAAACGTTGGGTTTCTGCTTTACCAACACTCGAAGCTGACTCGACGACAGATTCGGGACCTGGTTGAGCAGCGGCTAGAAATGGTCGGTTTATCAGGAATCAGCGATCGCTTTCCGGCAGAGCTTTCAGGGGGGATGCGAAAGCGGGTCAGTTTTGCCCGTGCCATTATGTCCAATCCCGATAATCCGAAAGACACTCCCGAAGTGCTACTTTATGACGAACCCACCGCTGGGCTTGATCCAATTGCCTCCACGGTGATTGAAGACCTGATTCGCCAGTTGCAGCATGTTCATGGTGGTTGTGGCACCTACGTCATGGTTACCCATCAGGACAGCACCATCCGTCGGACTACCGACCGAGTTGTGTTTCTCTATCAAGGCAAAGTCCAGTGGGAAGGGACTGTTGATACGGTAGACTCTACCGATAATCGTCTGGTTCGGCAGTTTTTTAGCGGCAAGGTTGAAGGACCGATTCAGGTGATTGGCTAGGGCAGCGGTAGGGGGCTACCACCTAATCCCCTACCCACTGACTCGTTGGAAACCTGCAAAATCTCTCAAGTCTTCCTTGTAGGATTGAATAGCTGCCAACTTTTGGTTGAACTTTTGGTTGGTAGATGAGCAGTAGCAGTGAGGTGAGATGATGCGATCGCGAACCGTTCGGGAAGGCTCTGTGGGGTTGTTAATCCTTTTAGGACTTGGTCTTTTTGCAGGGCTGATCCTGTGGCTACGAGGTTTAACCCTGGGGCAGCGTAGCTACAAAGTCATCATTGAATTTGCCAACATTGCAGGTTTAGAAATGGGTGCCCCTGTTCGTTATCGGGGGGTAAATGTGGGGCGAATTACTGCCACTCGACCGGGACCTAATGGGGTTGAGGTTGATGTAGAAATTTTTCCTGCTGATTTGATTATTCCCAGAGCGGTCGTTGTAGAAGCCAGCCAGTCAGGGCTTTTGGGAAGTACCTTTATTCAAATTAATCCGACCAAACCCCTGGCGACGGTTGCCCAAGCCACCGCCCTTGAACCTGACTGCGATAGCACCCTGGTTATTTGTAATGGCGATCGCCTTCCTGGAGAGATTGGCGTGAGTGTGGATGAGTTAATCCGGGCTTCTACCCGGTTTGCTGATGTCTATAGCGATCCCAAATTTTTTGAAAATGTTAATGCCGTTGCCAAAAATACGGCTGAAGCTGCCTTAGAAGTTGCCAAACTAAGTCGGGAGTTTGGGGAGACAGCGGCAGTCGCCAAACAGGAAATATCCACGTTCTCAGGGGCAGCCCGGTCGATTACTCAGGCAGCTAATAAGCTGGCACTGACGACGGATGAGGTCAATCAGCTATTGGTCAGCAATCGGGCAACGCTGGTTAGTACCCTGGAGAATATCAACCAGATTACAGCTCAACTGCGAACCACAACCTCCAACCTGGATCCGATTGTGAGTCGCGTTCAACAAGGGCAACTAATTGAGAATTTGGAAGTGTTAGCCGCAAATTCAGCAGAAGCATCTGCCAGTTTGCGAGACGCTTCTAAGGCACTCAACAACCCCGCCAATATTCTTGCTTTGCAGCAAACCCTAGACTCCGCTCGTTCCACTTTCCAGAATGCCCAGAAAATTACCGCTGATCTGGATGAACTGACTGGAGATCCCGCTTTTCGCGAAAATCTGCGGCGGTTGGTGAATGGTTTAAGCAATCTGGTGTCTTCTACCCAACATCTGAACCAGCAGGCTTACTATGCTCAGTTTCTAGCCCCAATGGCGGCGATCGCCAATGACCCCACTTCACCTTCACCAAAAGCCTCAGAGCCATTGCCTGCCCCCCACCAACCAGTCCCTTCCGCCCCTGCCCCCAACCTTCAGGAGCAATAACGAGAGTCAGCTTACTGGAAGCCACTCTGTTGTTTAATCTCCTGTGTCCCGCTGTCTTTAACCCGCCCTTTTACCCAAGAGGTTTACTTTGATAGATGGGATACTGGAATCCATTATTTCCGGCATCGTTGCATTCTTTGCTACCAGTATCGATAATCTGGTGATTTTGACGGTATTTTTTTCTCAGCTCAACACTCGGTTTAGCTGGCAGCATATCGTTGGTTGACAATATTTAGGATTTACGGCACTGATCTATAGCGTCGCTGCCGTCACCTTTGCCAATGGGGGAGACAATATGGGTGTCTATGTTCCTCTCTTTGCCAGCAGTACCCCTGTCGTTACCCACTCAAACTGTGGGAGTCCTTCTACAATCACCAGCGGTTCCCTCAAGGATTGGAGGGGCAAATACCCATAGAGGTGCATAAAAAAGGCTACAGAATTCATGCTTCTACACGTATGCTAATTTAACTTGTCATTACAGGTAGGTGTTAGTTATACCGATTTAAACGGACTTGTGGGCACATCGAAGTTCAGGAGGGGCTTGGCACTGCCAAGCCCATACCGGGATCCGCCGTGGTTTTAATTCAAATTGGTATTATTTACAATCTAGGGCTGTTCGCTTTCTCGTTACCAAGCTCCAGCTTGGTAATATAGCCTGAAAGCTCCAGCTTCCACTCGGATTTAGACAATCGCAGCATCCATAGAATCCTTGCCAGCGGCGAGTTCTGCTCCAGGAAGCCAGTCCCCTACTTCAAGCCAACTTAAAAGACGATCGCACTTAAAAGAAATCACGGAGAGTTTTGCTGGTCTGAAGCTTTTACGAACTGCCCAAAGTCTTGCAAGGCTTGAAAATACTGCGCTCCGCCAACCAGCATGACATCGTTGTGGTCTGCGCCCTCCACTGCCAGAAACTGCTTGGGTTCGTTGGCGCGCTTGAACAATTCCTGACTGTGCCAGAAGGGAATAATGCGATCGCGGGTGCCGTGGATAAACAATACGGGACAGCGGACATCCCCAATTCGCTCCAGATTAGGAAACTTGTCAAACGGGTAAAGGGGAATCCGGGTCATAATCCGAAAAACACTGGTAAACGTACTTTCCAAAATTAATCCTGCCACTGGCTGACGGCTTGCCAGGTAAATGCTGGGACCGCCCCCTACAGATCGCCCATACACTATGATTTCTGTGGGCGATTTCTTCAAGGTGGATATTAGATATTCATAGGCGGCATCGATATCACGGTAAGTATTCTGCTCGGAAGGGGTGCCCTGACTGGTGCCATATCCCCGATAATCGTAGGCAAAAACAGCAAACCCGCTTCGCCGGATCTGTTCTAGAAGGGGGCGATTGTCGCCCAGGTCTTCCGCATTGCCGTGGCTGTAGAGGAGGGTATAGGTTGCCTGGGGATTGGGTAGGTAAAGGGCAGAAATTTGCACTCCGTCGCTAGTCGTTAGCTTCAGAATGTCCCGGCTATCCTGATAACTGGACGGGAAAGGACGAAAAATCAGACCTTCCGCAAAGAAGAAGCCATAGGCACCGATCGCCAGGTAGACAAAGATCAGCGATCGCACCAGCCGTCCGACAGACAGCTTTCCCAGTAATCGTTCTAGTAACCGCCTGCGGTTCATGGCTCCTGGGATTTATGGTCAATGACCCAATGCGCTGAGCGCCGCCTTAATAATATCGAAGTAGGGCGCTTTAGAAACATCGACTGGAAGCGGATCTTGCTGGTCTTTGCGGAGAGTGCCCAGGCGTTGCCCCTGACGCACAATCAGCACTTTGCCATCCCCATTTTGAATCCTCAGTTCCTGCCCGTTGCCGTTTTGAGAAAGGTTGCAAGTATACGGGCGATCCTGATGGGTAAACTCTGTACCGGGCTTGGTAGCAGGCAAGCGCACACCGACCAGCTCCAGTTCAACGGAAATCTCTCCATCCCAATCATTGGTGCGCAGGCGATAGGCAATATCCAGATAATCGGGAAGGGGGTAGTAGTCGCCCCAGCGCCACGCGATCGCCTTAAACTTGCGTTTGACTCCCAGCCCTTCATCCTGCACAGATAGCTTCAGGTGTCCCTTGCCAATCGTCTTTTGCTCACAGATCCGCACATTGGCTGACCAAAACACCGGCTCTGGGTTGGCAATGCCACAGGGATGGAGGGCATCAATCTGAGCATAGAGGTGGTGATCGACCTGCGCCAAGGAAGCCTGGACATCAATTTCAACCAGGGGTTTGAGTTGATCGGGTTGCAAGCATTGGTGGGCAAAGGTGCAGAGGCGATCGCCAAATGCCTCCAGGTTCTCTGCTTTGAAGCTGAAGCCCCCCGCTGCCCGGTGCCCGCCATGTTTTTCCAGCAGGTCTTTGCAGAACTCCAATGCCTCAAACACATTGAATTCGGGAATACCTCTGGCGGAACCACGAATTTTGGCAACCCCTTTGCCATCTGGCTCCGTTGCCTCTTCTTCATAGGTGCCAATGAAAACCGGGACTCCGTAACGCTCCACCAGACGCGAGGCGACAATCCCAATCACGCCATGATGCCAGTTGGGTTGTACCAGCAGCAGCACCCGATCGCCCCGGATCGAGGCTCCCCGGTCTTCGCAGAGGGCGATCGCCTCTTGTTCAATCTGCTCACACAGTTGTTGCCGTTGCTGGTTAATTTGCTCACACTGCATGGCCCGTTCCAGCGCCACCCCCATTTCATCGGTGGTGAGTAGCTCAATCACAATTTGTGGATCTGCCAGACGACCAACGGCATTGATGCGGGGACCCAGGCGAAAACCGATCGCCTCTGGCTTCAGATCCTTTGCCCCACTTAGCCCGGATACCTGAATCAGTGCCTGCACGCCGGTCAGCTTGGATTTGGGCAACAACTGTAGCCCCCGCCTGACCCAGCGACGATTGACTCCAGTCAAGGGAGCCAGGTCAGCAATGGTGCCCAGGGTGAATAGTTCTAGCAGGGGATTGGATAAACCCTGTGCCTTACCTAAACTTTGTGATAGGGACATTGCCAGCACGTAGGCAACCCCCACTCCCGCCAAACCGTAGTAAGGTGACGTTTCTGCAATCAGTTTCGGGTTGAGGATAGCGTTGGCGGGTGGCAATTCCGGTGGCAGATCGTGGTGGTCGGTAATGATCACCGTCAGTCCCAGTTCACGGGCGTGGGCGATCGGCTGGTAGGCGGCGATGCCGTTATCCACCGTCAGAATCACCTCTACCCCTTCCTCATAGAACTCATCCACAATCCGCTGGTTAATGCCGTAGCCCTCCTTCATCCGGCTGGGAATGGCGTAATCAACTCGTGCCCCCAGAGATCGCAGTGCCCGCAGCAGCAGTGCCGTGCTGGTCATGCCATCCGCATCGTAATCGCCACAAATGGCAATCCGCTGGCGCTGGTTAATCGCATTGATTAACAGTTCCAGACTAAGGGGCAGGTCAGGAAAATCTTCCAGGGGCGAGGGCAACTCCAGCAGTTCTGGGTTGAGAAAGGCGATCGCTGCCTCCGGCTCATCAATTCCGCGATTCAGTAAAACCTGTGCCAATAGCGGCGACAAATCCGTTACCTGCACAATCTGGTTGACCTGCTCTGGTGTAGGCGAGGCAATGCGCCACCGTTGGTCGGGTAGTTTACGGGAAGAAACGGCTTGAGAACTGAGTTGGTTAACCACTGGGTTTTGAAATGAGGGGACTGGAAAGAAGGGGCGATCGCTGGATAGGCAGCAAACCCATTTACAGCAGTTTTTAGACGAGTGCCACACAATGAGTGCCGTTATATTAAGGCACAACCAACGTTCTGTGTGGCATCCACAAATTAAAATTGCTGTGACATCCAATTCGTCTGCTTTACCGCTTTGATCAGTATTCACCGGAGTTCTGGCAAACACTCATCTGAATGCTGGCAATCAGTACAAATGCATTGCTTACAAAGGCATTGCTAAATTTACCGCAAGTTGGCAGAAATTGAGCCATTCTTAACTGCAAAAAAATGAAGGTAGTGCCATTAGGTAAAGGATAGGGAAAAATCAGTCATCTGCTCGCGTTGTAATTTCTCTCGAATCTTCTGGTTGTAGTGATGGATGAAGTTCCAAATCGCACCAATGTGATTTTCGAGCTTCTTAGAAAATGACAAACTCCGTCGCACTAACCGGGAGATGCGCTGACGCAACGTGTTATTCAATCGCTCAATATGACTCGTTAAACCCGAATCTTTATCCACCGCAAAATGCCGTTTGCTGGGCAGTACACTCCCATAGGCTTCCCAATGGTCAGTGTAGATGCGCGCATATTGGCGGTAAAGGCGGGGCAGTGACTGCCACAATGCTTGGGCCGATTCAGTAGAACGGTCTCCCACATGACACCCGATAATTTCACGACTGGCTCTATCCATCGCCAGCCAGACCCACTGTTTATTGCCCTTTTCCTCTATGACCTGACCCAGAAGGAAACGGCTGATCGCCTCGGTATTAGTGCGGTCACGGTTTCTCGGCGGGTTAAGAAGGGGCTGGAATCGCTGCAAAAGCTGATGGCTGGAACTGAAGACTA
>NZ_JBXBCF010000081.1:0-146424 GCF_056784235.1 Kovacikia sp. CALU 1929 | reverse complement strand
TGTTTCCGCTTGACGTAACTGCAAAGCTAAATCATCCAAACTTTCCTTCACTTCGATTGACGTAACACCCACCATTGGCTGAGTCTGAAACACTACTTCTCAGTCTAAATCATTTGCCTTCTACTCAATTTAAATTGGTATGAAATTTGTTGTCACTCTTTCGTTGTAGCCAAACTGTAGTTACTGATAAAGACATACCGCTATTTCCAATCAGTTCTCTATCAACCTGTTAAAAAGTTCCATATTCATCCGCTTCAAAGAAGGTCGAGTTTCTGCTATCCAATACCCTCGGTCTCGTTGCTCAACATACTGCTTTGCGGGAGCGGGTGCTAATGTCATAAGGCTGATAGCTCACTACTTAAGGGTTAGGCGATCGCTCCAAATAATTTTATTTAAGAATCCTTCATCTGTTCCAAGATTTCATTTAAAGCTAAATCCTCGAATAGAGATTCACGTTCCTCTGTATAGTTTCCATAGCCTGTCGAAAATTGATTGAGAAATCGAATTGTGTCAGCAATGCCGATTTCTTTTGTCAGTATTTCAATGGCTTGCTGTGTGATTTGGCTTAAGGATTTTATCTGAGTACTCATTGCAATAACTCCGTGATGAGTTTAAGAGGAGAAACAACCTTTGTCTGTAAGGTATTTGCTTCTTTTGCTCGCTTTAGAAATCGGTCATCACAGGTACAGAAGTAATCTGCTTGTGCCTCTATCGAAAATGCTAAGTGCAGTGCATCTAGTGGCTTAATGCCCAAAGTGACAAATGTTTGTGCGCGTTCCTCAACCTGTATAGTTTTATGGATAAATAGGTTTGCTTTCGCCAATACTTCGACGACATAAGTCTTTCTTGCAGAAGCAACCATCCGTTCTGTTTCAAACAGTAAAGCTGCTGAAGAAATTAATTCAATTTGTCCAGACTCCCATAGGTCAATAATGTTCAGTATAGCTTCAGCTTCAGCAGCAATTCGTGTTTGCGATTTTGTATCCAGTGGGCGTTGCAAACTACACATATCAAGATAAATTCTCATATGCAAATGCTAAAGAGTCCCATCAGAATAGTAGGGTGGGCAGTGCCCACCCTGACGGGGAAATTAGCTACCACCAATCCGCGCCACATCTTTGGCATTGGCTTCAAATGCCGCAGTCAGAGCATCATCCCCACTCAAACCATCTTCCAGTGCTTGCTTCAATGCCTGTAATACGCGCTTGTAGTCTCGTGGCATTACCTTGACGAACTTGGGTACCATCTCCTCCCAGTGAGTCAGCACCTTAGTCGCTTTCTGGCTCCCGGTGTAGTCGGCATGGCGCTGGATCATCTGGCGCAGTTCTGCGATTTCCTCAGCATCCTCCAGGGTTTCCAGTCCTGCCATTTGGGTGTTGCAGCGGGTAGCAAAATCGCCTGCCTCATCCAGGATGTAGGCAACGCCACCACTCATCCCCGCCGCAAAGTTGCGTCCAGTGGAACCGAGGACAACCACCTTGCCGCCCGTCATGTATTCGCACCCATGATCCCCAACGGATTCAACCACGGCGTTGACCCCAGAGTTGCGGACACAGAAGCGTTCGCCTGCCATGCCACTGATGTAAGCCTCACCAGCCGTCGCACCGTAAAGGGCAACGTTTCCGGCAATGATGTTTTCCTCTGCCACAAAGGTAGAACCCGCTGGGGGATAGACAATGATCTTGCCGCCGCTGAGTCCTTTGCCGACGTAGTCGTTGGCATCCCCTTCCAGTTCCAGCGTTACGCCCTTTGGCACAAAGGCACCAAAGCTTTGACCTGCACTACCCTGGAAGTGGAGATGAACGGTGTCTTCTGGCAATCCGTGCCAATGGCGTTTGGTGATTTCGTTGCCCAGAATCGTACCCACGACGCGGTTGATGTTTTTGATCGGGAGGGTGGCTTTGACGGGTTCGCCGTTTTCAATTGCTCCCTTACACAGATCCAGCAGGACGGTGATATCCAGAGATTTGTCTAAACCGTGATCCTGGGGAATCTGGCAGTAGCGACCGACTTCGGCACCGACTTCAGGCTGGTAGAGGATTTTGGAAAGGTCGATGCCCTTTGCCTTCCAGTGGTCTACAGCTTTCTTTGGTTCTAAAATATCGGTGCGTCCAACCATTTCAGGCAGAGTCCGGAAGCCAAGTTGTGCCATCAGTTCTCGCACTTCCTGGGCAATGAACGTCATGAAGTTGACGGTATGTTCTGGTTCACCGACAAAGTCCTTACGGAGTTGGGGATCCTGGGTGGCAATGCCTGCCGGACAGGTGTTCATGTGGCAAACGCGCATCATAATGCAGCCGAGGGTGACCAGGGGAGCCGTGGAGAAGCCAAACTCTTCGGCTCCCAACAGAGCCGCAATTATCACGTCCCGTCCGGTCTTCATCTGACCATCAGTTTCGACAGCGATCCGCGATCGCAAATTGTTCAGCACCAGCGTCTGGTGGGTTTCTGCCAGCCCCAATTCCCAGGGCAAGCCAGCGTGTTTAATGGAAGTTTGAGGTGATGCGCCCGTACCACCGTCGAAACCGGAGATCAGCACCACGTCAGCGTGTGCCTTGGCAACCCCAGCGGCGATCGTGCCCACGCCCACTTCTGATACCAGCTTGACGCTGATACGCGCTTGCCGGTTGGCGTTCTTCAGGTCGTGGATTAACTCTGCCAGATCTTCAATCGAGTAAATATCATGGTGCGGTGGGGGTGAGATCAGCCCCACACCGGGGGTGGAGTGGCGCACCTTGGCAATCCAGGGATAGACCTTTTTGCCAGGAAGTTGACCCCCTTCTCCGGGCTTGGCACCCTGCGCCATTTTGATCTGAATTTCCCGCGCCTGGGAGAGATAGAGGCTGGTCACGCCAAATCGACCGGAGGCAACCTGCTTGATCGCACTGTTCTTGGAGTCACCCTGCTCATTCGTCCAGGTATAGCGATCCGGGTCTTCGCCGCCTTCACCTGTGTTGGACTTGCCACCAATGCGGTTCATGGCGATCGCCAGCGTCTCATGGGCTTCCTTGGAAATCGAGCCATAGCTCATGGCACCCGTCTTGAAGCGCTTCATAATTGCCTCAACGGATTCGACTTCTTCAATCGGTAAAGGTTCACGGGACTTAAACTCCAGCAATCCGCGCAGGGTGAAGTGTTTCTGGCTCTGCTCGTTCACCTGGCGGGCGTAGGTTTTATAGAGGTCATAGCTACCGACGCGGACTGCCTTTTGCAGGGAATGGATCGTTTCTGGGTTGAACAGGTGCGCCTCTCCATCCTTGCGCCACTGGTACTCGCCGCCCACATCCAGGGTGTGTCCATTCACTTCGCGATCGGGGAAGGCATGGCTGTGACGCAGCACCGCTTCCTTGGCAATCACTTCCAGGTCTGCCCCTTCGATGCGGGATGCCGTCCAGCTAAAGTACTGGTCAATCACCGAGCGGTTCAGCCCGATCGCCTCAAAAATCTGCGCTCCCCGGTAGCTCTGAAGCGTCGAGATGCCAATCTTAGAGGCAACTTTGATCACGCCTTTGGTGGCTGCTTTGATGTAGTTCTTGCAGGCAGTTTTGTAGTCCACATTGAGCAGCAGGTTTTGCTGGATCATGTCATCAATGGTTTCAAAGGCGAGATAGGGATTGATCGCGCCGCAACCATAGCCAATCAGGGTGGCGTAGTGGTGTACTTCACGCGGTTCACCTGACTCCAGCACAATCCCAACCCGTGTCCGGGTACCTTCCCGGATCAGATGATGGTGCAAACCCGCAACTGCCAGCAACGCCGGAATCGGAGCATTGTCCTTGTCCACCCCCCGATCGCTCAGAATCAGGATGCTCACCCCATCGGCGATCGCCTGGTCTGCCTGGGCGCAAATCTGCTCAAAGGTTTGCTTCAGTCCCCTCAAGCCCTCCTGGGAATTAAATAGGATCGGCAACGTCACAGACTTGAAGCCATCCTGATCCAGGTATTTCAGCCTTGCCAGCTCCTCATCACTCAAGATTGGCGTTTTCAGCTTGATTAAATGGCAGCTTTCCGGCTCTGGCTTCAACAAATTCCGCTCTGCGCCAATGGTTGTCTCTGCTGAGGTGATAATTTCTTCCCGAATCGAGTCAATCGGTGGATTCGTCACCTGGGCAAAGAGCTGCTGGAAATAGTCATAAAGCAGCTTCGGGCGATCGGACAACACTGCCAAGGGAGTATCTGCCCCCATTGAACCGATCGCTTCCACGCCATCCCGCGCCATTGGAGTGAGTAAGAGCCGTAACTCTTCAAAGGTGTAGCCAAATACCGTTTGCCGCTGGATCAGGGGAGAAGGATCCAGTTCCCGGAGGGTGGGAGCCTCTTTTAACTGGGATAAATCCACAAGGTGCTGATTCAGCCATTCCCGATAGGGCTGCTCCGTAGCGATCTGGGATTTGATCTCTTCATCGGCAATGATGCGTCCCGCTTCCATGTCCACCAGGAACATCCGTCCCGGTTGCAGCCGTCCCTTCAATGCCACCCGCTCTGGCTCAACGGGCAACACTCCCGCTTCCGATGCCATGATCACCAGGTCATCCTTCGTCACGTAGTAGCGAGAGGGACGCAGCCCATTCCGATCCAGAACCGCACCCATCATCGTGCCATCGGTAAAGGCGATCGAAGCCGGACCATCCCACGGTTCCATCAGGCAGGAATGGTACTCATAGAACGCCTTCTTCTCCTCGCTCATCGACTCATGCGCCGTCCACGGTTCCGGGATCATCATCATCACGGCATGGGGCAGGGAGCGTCCCGCCAGGGTGAGCAGTTCCAGCGCGTTGTCAAAAATCAACGAGTCGCTGCCATCGATATTGATCACAGGGCGAATCTTCTGAATGTCGTCTCCAAACAGCTCCGACTCAAACAACGACTGGCGGGCGTGCATCCAGTTGATGTTGCCGCGCAGGGTGTTGATCTCGCCATTGTGGGCGATGTAGCGGTAGGGGTGCGATCGCTCCCAACTGGGAAAGGTATTCGTACTGAAGCGGGAATGCACCAGTGCCAGGGCACTCTCCATATCGGGATCTTGCAGGTCGGGATAGTACTGCCCCACCTGCATCGTCATCAACATGCCTTTGTAAACCAGCGTGCGGGCAGAAAGACTGGCAGGATACCAGAAAGGATCGACCCCCGTTGCCCGAATTTTGTGTGCCTGCTTCCGAATCACATAGAGCTTGCGTTCAAATGCTAGATCATCGGTAAGGTTAGGCGATCGCTGGATAAATACCTGCTGCATGAACGGCTCACTCGACTTCGCCGTATTGCCAATCATGGAGTTATCCGTGGGCACATCGCGCCAGCCAATCACCTGCTGACCTTCCTCCGCCACGATTTGAGCAAAAAGCTGACGCCCTTTTTGCCGCTGTTCAGGATCAGGAGATGCATAGACCATGCCCACCCCATACTGCCCCGCCTCTGGCAGTGTAATTCCCTCAATGGCTGTAACCTTCTGCAAAAACTTGTGCGGCACCTGCATCAAAATGCCTGCGCCATCGCCTGTATTCGTCTCACAGCCGCAGGCTCCCCGATGTTCCAGGTTGACCAGAATCGTCAGCGCATTCTCCACGATCGCGTGCGATTTTTCTCCCTTCATATGAACAATGAACCCGACACCGCAAGCATCGTGCTCAAATTGCGAATCGTATAGACCCTGGTTGTGTGGCAGTTGGTTGGTGTTCATTTTGACTGCTATTAATTTGGCGGGGAAAACATCATCAACAGGTTGAAAAACATTCGCTAACCTCATTCACGGAGGTTAACTTTTGCGGCAGCAAAGACCGCATGACCCTAAATTGATTGAGAGGTCGATCTTAAAGCCTATCTGAAAACTTCGCTAGCTTCTCGAACTGGTCTGTGACAGTCAAGATTTTGCGGATAGGGTTTTAGCTAAACCTCACCAACTTAGAAACCCGTAGCTTTTCCTGAGGAAAATCTCCAGTTCTCAACTTGGATAAGATTTAAACCTGATTCTCCTATAAGGAAGACTTTCAGGTTCCAGTCTTAAGGAAATTGTCAGATCCGATAAATCCAGTCATTATCCTTATCTAACTCAATTCTGCAAATTCATCCGCTCTGTCCATATCTTTATCTGTTCAGTAATAGGATTGAATTTCCTTCTAGCTTTTAGTGTAAGATACGCTACGCTTTCTAGAATGGATTGCTGCCCGGTATTGGGCACACCCCTGTTGGGGTTGCAAGTTAACAAATCTCCGCAGAATTGTGATGTATTCTTGACATGGAGATAGGGGTATGGGCAGGGTTTGGTTAACCAGAAAAGCTTAATTGATTGGAGGGATAAATTATGGAGCAACAAACCGATATTCCAAGAGATTCATTTGCCGCTTCCTTAATCCTTCTAAAAAATGGTAATGTTCCGGTGAAATCCGTCATTGATGTGGGTTGTGCGGATGGAAACTTTGCCTTGCAATGTTGGAACTTGTTTGATGGCGAGATCGAATTATTGAATGTTGATGCACAAGAAACCTATCGAGACAGCCTCAAAAAAATCCAGGAGGTCATTGGTGGGCACTATCGAATCGTCTGTGCTTCATCCTTTAACGGGCAAATCAAACTCCTTCAAGGTAAGCATTCCTATTGGAGTAAACTCAACCCAACACTGACCATGTTAAATGAAGCCGATGGAAATGAAAGTCTGGTTGAAGCTAGAACCTTAGATTCCCTCGTCTCAGAGGTTCAGTTACCTCCCCCTTATTTAATCAAAATGGATATTGAAGGTGCAGAGTTTGGGGCGCTACAGGGAGCTACGCATTTATTGGACGAGGCTTCGATTCTTATTCTCGAAACAGATATATTTTATGACTTAAACAGTAGTGGTAATTTTCTGGATATCTATAACTTTCTAGGAGCGAGGAATTTCTCGCTTTTTGATATTCTTAGCCTTGCCTATCGACCCAGCGATCAGATTCTTTATCAGATATACTCCATATTTCTAAATAAGAAGTACGAGTTTAGACATCAGCGTCCGTTCATGGAAGACAGCGCCAGTTTAGCAGCATCAATGGACGATAGAAGAGCCTATATTTTGAATTTAAATGAGCACATTCTTAAAGACATCACTGAATTTAAAGCAATGCTCTCTTCTTTCACCCCCGACACAACAGACAAAGAGATTGAGGAAGTTGATTAAATGATCATAGCGCTGAATTTATAGTAGTTTTTGTCTCAATCAAGCCCAGTCGATGCCCGATCCAAGACTCAACGAACCTGTACTTTACTCCCGTGCCAATGCGCTATTAGTATAAATCCTTTATCAGGATTGTTAGAATTTCAAAAATTCCGCGACACTAAACTTTACTCTTGCCAGTCAGGGCAAGAACCTTGGCTCTCCCAGCCAAAAGGATGGAACCCACAGATCAGGGTGGTTCTCGTTTCCCCTGTGTAACCGTAGGCAACTCCGTGGTAGTGAATACAACCAACGCAGGGCTTAGGACGGGAAGGCGTAAAGTCGCCAAAGCCTAGCTGCGATCGCAGAATGTGGCGTTTGCTTTCCTGACGATGCCAGCGAGCATAGTCAGATTTTCTAAAGAAGTAATGAATCTTCCCATAAGGGTACTGGGCAGCATCAGCATTCATGGGTCTAATGGTTAGTAGCTATTCTCTAGCCTACTCACAATTCTTCCTTACTTCCCTCACTCGAAGGGTTTATATACATATCTCTATGCTGAGATGAACGTTTCCTTCTCCTGAGGCACTGCGACGGCTTCCCTTTGGGTTAGCCGATAGATCCACTGCCCATTTTGGATGCGGCTGTTTTACTCGGTTTTGCGAAAGTCGGAGGGGGAAGGGGGAAGGGGGAAGGATGAAAGATGAAGTGACCAATGATCAATGACCAATGACCAATGACTACTGACCACTGGCTGCTGACTAACAACTAACAACCCCTACCAACCCCACCTCACACCCCTCTAACAACCAACCACTAACAACTCAAACCAACTGCCACACCTTTACAGTTCCATCTGAACTGGCACTAACCAGATATTGCCCATCATGACTAATGGCAACTGAGTTGACAGAGCTAGTATGGTCGTTCAGTGTGGTACGCAAATCTCCGGTATCTAAGTTCCAGAGGCGAATGGTAGAGTCGCTGCTACCGCTGGCAAGGAGTTTGCCGTTGGGGGCAAGGGCGATCGCGTTAACGGAGTCTGTATGCCCAGACAAAACCCGAATTGCCTCGCCAGTGGCAACATTCCAGACTTTCACCGTCTTATCTTTACTGCCACTGACCAGTGTTTTGCTGTCAGGCGTGATCACCACTGCATTGACTGAACTGAAGTGACCCCTGGCAAAGGTGCGAATCTGTCCACCCGTCTTCAGGCTCCAGAGCTTGATCTGATTATCCAGCCCACCGCTGGCAAGAACCTGACCATCTGGGCTGAGGGCAACCGAGCGAATCATTCCTGCCAGTCCTTGAAAGGTCTGGAGCGCATCCCCCGTTGCCAGTTGCCAGAGGATTACGGTGCGGTCTTCACTGCCGCTAGCAAGCAATTGTCCGTCGGTGCTGATTGCGACCGAGTTCACGTCTCTGGTGTGCCCTGTGAGCGTCCGCAACAACCTGCCACTTGCCAGATCCCAAATCTTAACAGTGTCGTCATCACTGCAACTGACAAGTGTTTGATTATCCGGGCTGATGGTCAGGCAGTTGACGGGCTTGGTATGTCCAGTCAGGGTTCCCAACAGATCTCCGGTTTCTTGCTGCCAGAGCCGGATCGTGTTGTCTAAACCACCACTGGCAACCACTTGCCTATTGGGGCTAATCGCAACCGCCATCACCCAGCTAGAATGCCCCCTGAGAGTATGCAAACAGCGGCGATTATGTGATCCAGAAATGGGAGGCTTCGAGGGCAGCGATCGTGTTCCCAATGGCTGCCCCGAAGTCGGTGGTCTGGACGGAGTCGCCGATGGTGCAGGGGATTGACTGGGGATTGGGGGCTGACCTGATACAGTAGGGCGGGAAGTAGGCGGACTGGAAACTGTACCCGATGCCGCCATCCGGGAAGCCACAGCACTGGCGGAAGCCGCAGCCAGCGGGCGCGATAGGGCGGCTCTCAGGTCTCTCATAACGGCATCAGCCGACCGATAGCGCTCACTCACCAGATCCTTCAGCATTCTGTCCAAAATTTGCCCAATCGATTCGCTGATACTCTGTCCCCGCTGCCTCAATCGTTCTCGCCAGAGCCAGCGACCTTCCAGCGGATCGTATAGGTCATCAGGCTTGGTTTGGGTCATCAGGTAAAGACAGGTTGCACCTAAACTATAGAGGTCACTGGCAGGATATACCTTGCCGCTCCTTAACTGTTCCATGGGTGCATAGCCCTCCGTCCCAATTTTGGTACCCGGTTGAGCAGAGGTCTCAGCCGACAGAAGTTTGGCAACCCCGAAGTCGATCAGGACTAGCTTATTATCTGCTTTGCGGCGAATGATGTTGGAGGGGGTAATATCGCGATGGATGACCTGTTTATCATGGATGAACTTGAGGACAGGCAGAATGCCAGCCAACACTTCACGGAGTTTTTGTTCACCAAAAGCACCCTGCTGCACCATTTCCTGAGCCAGGGTCTGCCCTTCAATGAACTGTTGCACTAAGTAAAGACGTTTGTCTTGCTCAAAATAAGCCAGCAATGTAGGAATTTGAGGGTGTTCTCCCAATTCATGCAGCCGTACTGCCTCCTGCCCAAACAGTTGAATTGCTTTCTCCAGGGACTTGGTGCCCTGAATTTGGGGTGAAAACTGCTTAACGATACAGTGTGCCTTGAGGCGGTCTTCGTCCTCTGCCAGGTAGGTTCTGCCAA
The DNA here is from genome assembly GCF_056784235.1 of Kovacikia sp. CALU 1929. Classification (NCBI taxonomy): domain Bacteria; kingdom Bacillati; phylum Cyanobacteriota; class Cyanophyceae; order Leptolyngbyales; family Leptolyngbyaceae; genus Kovacikia; species Kovacikia sp. CALU 1929. Next base: position 136,615 of record NZ_JBXBCF010000081.1, on the reverse strand, counting down.
ATCCACCCTGTCCAATCAGCCGGGTGACTCGATAACGTCCCCGCAACAGAGGAGTCAGTTTTTCACCGCAACTGAGGCAATAGTCGGTATTATCAGCGTTTTGTGGCTGCTGACAATCCGGATTGAGGCAAAAGGTCATATCTACGCACCCAGGTGACGTAACAATTAGTGTTCCCTGACAGGACAATCCTCACCAAACTGCTTCTGCATATTTCGTCAAGAAAGAACTTGAGTTATGCTCGGTTCGCTAAACCATCAGTGCAGAAAAATGGGACCTTTGCCCGTGGAGACAAATGACCCCCTTGCTGCTTAGTCGTTAGCGCATTACTCCGAAAGCAACTATCGATCTGCCTGTGCAGACCGCAAGCTAGACCGATGTAGACTGCTGCCGCAATCCCATCAATACCAGTCTATATTAGACCTTTCAAGGGTAGACTGGAGCCAAATTTGAGGGCTGGGCAGAATATACCATCACCTACTGTAGATTCAATCTCACACCCAGTTTCTACAGCCTTGATCCATAATAGATGCACTTAAATAATCATACCGGGTGGAGGAAAACTGTTCGCATAAGTTGCTACCGAAGTGAGAGCAGGGGGAAGGGGAAAATCGTAGTCAGCCGTGGTCGTTATTGTTGGTGGTGCTGAATAGCAGGATGAGTTGGAATGAAGTTTCAATCTCAGACAACGCTCAATTCATACTCAAAATCAGCAACGCCTTATTGTTTTAGGGTTGGTTTTATGGGAGGCGTTCCAGCCAGGAGGCAACCCGCAGCAAAGCCGAAAATCAGCCCTGATAAATGCCCAATCAGGCTCACTTCTGGATTCAGCAGATCGAAAATAATCTGAAATATAACCAGAACCACTATCCACCGTAGCTCTCTGCCTGCGATACGAGCTTTTTCGCGTCGCCACCCCCGCAAAAGGACGGCTCCCATGACACCCAAAAGTCCCATAATCGCTCCTGACGCGCCAATGAAGACAATGGGCGGGGCATCCATTAGAACAGCAATACTGGCGACGGTCAGCATGCAGCCAATTCCGCTAATCGCATAGACAATCAGAAATCGGGTTGTGCCCAAGGATGATTCTACGAATCGCCCCAGCCAGTAAAGTCCCACCATATTCATGAGCAGGTGGGTGAGGTTTATATGCATAAAATTGGCGCTAATGATCCGCCACCATTCCCCCGCAAACACGGCTTCTGGGATAACCGCGCCCAATCGGTAAAGGCTGTAGGGGTTGTCGCTACCACCCTGGCTCAGTTGCAGCCCAAACATGAGTAGATTCGCCAGAATTAAAAGGTATGTGGCATAGGTGGTTCGTCCCTTTACGACTTGCCGGAAACTATAGTAAGACTCGTGCCCGGACTCAACTCTGAGCCGAATTAAGGTTTGCCGGGAGGTGTCGTTTAGCGTTTCCTCCAAATGGATGGGGGGCTGGGATAAGCGCCAGTCGATCGCCAGTCTCATCAACTCACCTGTGCGATCGCGCAATCTCAGAAATTGCTGACGGGCAACCGCTTCGTTGCCAGATGCCATCTCAGCGGTTGCCAGCCAGTATTGTTGTGTGCTATCTGGAATGGTGGACAGCGTACCTTTAAATGCCTCTTGCACTGGCTCGACCTGTCCACAAAATGCCAGGGCATACATTTTGATTACGCTGAGGCTAAAGCCATCTCCAACTTTCTCTAATAAGCGCTCAAATCGCTCTAGCAGTTGTAATAAGCGATTGAGGTCGCCTATTTCACCCAGCGATCGCAGGTAAATCATTCCGACAGCCACATCGGTAAATACAGCTTCTTCGCCCAACCGCTGCTGCACCCAGGCGATCGCCTCCTGCCACCGGGCACCCGTGCGGTAGAGCATGGCAGTCGCCAGTCGTCCCATTGGGGAGGCTTCCATCTGATAGCGCTGAAGCCGCTGGATTGCCTCGTCGATTCTGCCCTGCTGTCCCAGTTCCAACGCCCGCAGCATTGCCGGGTATTCCATCCACCCATCCAGCGGGTGCAACCAACGCAACAAAGTCGCTGCCTTTCTTGCCTGTCGGTATCGCTCCTGCCGTACCAGCGTGTTTACTCTGGCAAAACCCAGGAGGGGCAACAGGTACAGAATCAACCATAAGCTACCGCTCACCCAGGCAGCCTGGGCGGGCAACAGTAACAGCATTCCCCCCACGACCAGCAAAATGAACCCAGAGATCGCCACCCACCCCCTGGGGACAGACCTCGCTCGCAGCAACATCAACCCACAGGAAATACAAACCAGTTGAATAACGATGGCATTAAAATTCATGAAGGATTAAAAGGCGGCGATTGCCCACTCCTCAATTTCGATGATTGTTATTGTAATAAACCCTGGCTCCTGCCCATTGCAGCTTTTCCCGTAGGGTTTGATAGTAAGAATAGTTTTCCTTAAGAATAATAAATTTTGCCTGACTGTCTGCCATCCGAATATCCACCCGTTGACCGGGCCAAATGGAAGTTGCCAAAACGCCATCCATCCAGAGTTTTGTATTTAACTCTCGATCAACCAGGGGCCAAACGCTGACCACAGAACCGGCAGGTAGCACAATCGAACGACTGGAGAGACTCAAGGGGCAGATAGGCGTAACCGTAATCGCCTCCATGCCGGGATGAATGATTGGACCATTTGCCGCTACGGTATAGCAAGTTGAGCCAGTGGGAGTTGCCACAATCAGCCCATCCCCCTGGTATTGGTCCACCACCTCACCGTCAATTTCCATCTCCAAAATGGACGTGATCATCCGATCCGCCGATGCCGGTTTAACACACATTTCATTCAGCGCCAGAAAGCGATCGCTCATCGGCTCCAGGTTAGTGCGATTCCCCTCAAATATACTTGCCTGGAGCATCATTCGCTGCTGCACAGCAAACCGATCTTGCAGCAATCGGTCCCAGATGTGCTCCGAGTCCACAAACTCATCTGAGGACTCGGTCAAAAAGCCAAGGTGCCCACCGACATTGACTGCCAGAATTGGAATCCCATCACTGGAAAGATGGCGAGCTGCCGTTAAAGCCGTGCCATCTCCCCCCAAGACCACAGCCAGATCAATCGGCTGACTTACCGAAGCCAGGAAAACTGGATAGGGATTATCCTTTGGACCACTAGGACCCTTCAAAACCTTGCAGCCCCGCTCCTCTAACTGCCGCGCACATTTTTCAGCCACACGCTGGCTGACGGCATCTCCCGCCTTATGGGCAATAATGACCTGCTTCAGTTGCACAGCTTGAGAAGTTGTTGTCGAACGTCCCTTGAGCCTACCATTTGAGCAGGTTAAATTGTTCCATATCGACCGTATCTCGGTTACGGTAAATTGCCAGGACGATCGCCAGCCCGACAGCCGCCTCAGCCGCCGCGATCGCAATCACAAAGGTGGTGAACACCTGTCCTTTAATCGTCTGAGGATCCAAATAGTTGGAAAACGCCATCAGGTTCAAATTGACGGCATTCAGCATTAGCTCAATCGACATCAGAACTCGCACCGCATTGCGACTGTTAATCAGCCCATAGATCCCAATGCAAAATAGTGCTGCCGCTAGAAGGAGAAAAAATTGAAGTTGCATGGACGTTGCTCTAACTAAGAATTCTGATCAGGAAAGGATGACGTGATGGTTCGTTCCCGACTGCTGGGAACTGCCCCAACTAATTCACGAGGACGCTCTGGCAAAGTTAAAGCAGGTTGCTGCGGTGCGTCCCCTTGCTCTGGAATAAACTCACGCCGTGCCAAAACCACTGCTCCAATCAGCGTCATTAACAACAGAACCGATGCCAGTTCAAACGGCAGCAAGAAATCAGTAAAGAAATGCTTACCGATCGTCACGATTGCCGTATCACCTGCCGCTACTTGAGTCGAAAATGCCCAGGGCGTAATCCAAACCATCGTTGCCAGCAGCAAAAACAGACCAACACAGACCAGACCCGTCGCAGCTTTCCGAATCCAGGCTTTCGGTAAGGGAACAAAGTCCTCCCGCTTGTTGACCAGCATGATGGCAAACAGAATCAAAACATTCACCGCTCCCACATAAATCAACACCTGAGCAGTTGCCACAAAGTCTGCATTTAATAGCAAATATAGCCCTGCCATGCTGATAAACACCCCACCCAGCAGAAAAGCCGAGTAGACAATATTTGAAATTAGAACAACCCCCAAGGCTGCTCCAATCATCATCAAGGACAGGATCCCAAACGAAACAACTTGAACGCCTTCAGCCAGATTCACTGTAATTAAGCTCCTATTGAACTAGTCAGCAGCCAGTAGTCAGTGGTTGCAAATGGGTACCACTGACCCGTGCCCCGTGCCCCAATCATAATTTTTCCATCTGCTCTAGAATTTCTTCAGGGCGCTGTCCAGCCCGGCGGGCATCCGCTGGCAAATCGTGGGGAGAAGTAACTCCCTTCGGCAGGTATGCCAGTTCACGCAGAGGAGTCACCATCGGGTCATTAGTCACCTTGTAGGGCAGGCGACCCAGCGCAACGTTATCGTAGTTTAGCTCGTGGCGATCGTAAGTCGAAAGCTCATACTCCTCTGTCATCGATAGGCAGTTAGTCGGGCAAAACTCTACACAGTTGCCACAGAAAATACAGACCCCAAAGTCAATGCTGTAGTGTTTAAGCTGTTTTTTCTTCATCTCAGCGTTAAATTCCCAATCCACCACAGGCAAATTGATCGGGCAAACCCGGACACAGACTTCACAGGAAATGCACTTATCAAACTCAAAATGAATTCTTCCCCTGAAACGCTCGGAAGGGATGAGCTTTTCGTAGGGATACTGAACCGTCACCGGACGCCGCTGCATATGGTCAAATGTGACCGAAAGCCCCTGACCAATGTAGCGGGCTGCCTGAACAGTTTCCTTGGTGTAATCGCCAACTTGTTTGAGAAACTTCAGCATACTGGCACTCTGTAAAGGATGAAGGATGGATGGCTCTGCTGTTCCCGAAGGGTGGAAGAAAAGATGAATAAGGACAGTTGGTAAAGGATAAAGAATGAATAACGACGGTTTGTACGGACGAAGGATGTAAGACTCTGCCATTCCCTAAGGATGAGGAATAGAAGGACAAACTTTAAAGACCACTAAACACAACTATCAAGCGTTACTCATCCCTCATCGTTCATCCTTTATCCCTCCAAAACCTCAACCACCAAAGGCGGCAGGAAATGCTAGTTTTAACCCTGCGGTCAATAAAAGATTCACAAGCGACACAGGTAACAGAAACTTCCAACCCAAGTCTAATAATTGGTCAATCCGCACACGGGGCACTGTCCAGCGCAGGAGAACCGCCAGAAATACTAAGAAGTATGCCTTCAGCAGGGTCATCGTAATCCCCAGGGAAGCGGTGACAATCTGAAAAATAGGATTCGCTTCACTGACCCCCAGCCACCCAGCCACCAGATTTAGAGGAATCGGAAATTCCCAGCCACCCAGGTAAAGTACGGCAACCAGCAGGGCTGAAAGCACCAAATTTACGTAGGCACCGAGATAGAAAAGAGCAAATTTCATGCCTGAATATTCGGTCTGATAGCCAGCAACCAGCTCTTCCTCTGCCTCTGGCAGGTCAAAAGGAATTCGTTCACATTCTGCCAGCGCCGCAATCCAAAAAATCAGGAAGCCAATGGGTTGTCGCCAGACGTTCCAGCCTAAAATGCCGTAGCCAGATTGCTGATCCACAATGTCAACGGTACTGAGTGAGTTAGACATCATGGCGATCGCCAGCACCGAGAGCGCCAGCGGAATCTCATAACTGATAGACTGTGCCGCTGCCCGTAGCCCCCCCAATAGGGAATATTTATTATTCGATGCATAACCCGACATCAGCAGTCCAATGGGGGCAATACTCGACAGAGCAATCCAGAGAAACACCCCCATGCCCACATTGGTCACTACTAGATTTTGCCCAAAGGGCACAATCATGTAGGACAGAAAGACTGGAATCACAACAATGACCGGACCCAGGGTAAACAAGAGAGAATCCGCCTTGGCTGGAATTACATCTTCTTTAAAGATGAGCTTTAGCCCATCTGCGACAGGTGCTAGTACTCCCAGCGGACCAATATATTCAGGACCGATTCGCTGCTGAACAGATGCCGAGATTTTTCGCTCCAACCAGACAGTGACCAATACCCCCACCGTCGCACCAATAATCATCAGCAGCATCGGCAGAGGCATCCAGATTGCCTTTGCCGCCCCTGCTGGCAGCCCCAGATCCATCAAAGACCGAACAAAGATTTCCTGTACGTCGATTCCTGAGTTCATTTCCTACCTAACTCAAGCAACTACTCAGCATCTACTCAAATCGCACACGCAACTCAAGAAATCATTTAACGCCCCGCCTTACCAGACCAGGGTAAAGACATCTTTACATTATGTATGCGTCCTTAGTATATCTCTGGATGGGCTTACAAGACAGGGCAGAGTTATTAATATCTTGAGAACAAAGGTATAGAGAAAGCCCATAAAAAGAAGCCCCCAGAACCAAAATCTGAGGGCTGGAGTTCCTGAAAATCGTCACTCTCGTTATCCTGGCAAGGGTGCGCAAGAAAAGCAAGAGGGGTGACGCCCATCACTCACGGCAGAGAGGAAGGTAATACCGCCTCAACGCTCCTCAATGGGGACATAGGGAGCGTCGTGAAGCCCTGTATAAATTTGGGTAGGGCGGAAGATTCGGTTTTCACCCAGTTGCTCCTTCCAGTGAGCCAGCCAACCCGCTGTGCGAGAAATAGCAAACACCGGAGTAAATAGATCGGTTGGAATGCCCAACTTGCGATAAACCAGACCGGAATAGAAGTCTACGTTGGGATAAATCCCCTTGTGTCCTAACGTCTCCGCCACGGCATGCTCCAGTTCAACCGCAACGTCATAGTACTTATCTCGACCGTACTTCTGAAATAGCTTCTCTGCCAGTTCTTGCAAGATGGTGGCACGGGGGTCTTTGACTTTGTAGACGCGGTGGCCAAAGCCCATGATCTTAGCTTTACCGCTTAACTGTTCATCCAACCAGGGGCGGACATTCTCTACCGAACCAATTTCCTCCAGCATCCAGATCACCTCTTCACTGGCTCCACCATGCAGGGGACCAGCCAGGGTGCCCACCGCAGAAGCCACCACAGCGTAAGGATCGGTCAAGGTAGAAGCGGTCACCATCGCCGAGAAAGTAGAGGCGTTGATAGTATGCTCTGCGTGGAGAATCAAACTAACTTCAAAGATATGGGCGGGAAGCGGATCTGGCTCCTGCTCATTGAGCATATAGAGAACATTGGCACCGTAGCTCAGATCATCACGAGGTTGAACTGGATCATTTCCCTTTCGCATCAGTTGAAAGGCTGCAACCATCGTTGGGATTTTGGCTAACAGGCGGATAACAGCCGCCCGGATATAGGCAGGGTCATCCAGGGCACGGCGAGAATAAAAAAGACCAAGGGCGGCGGCACAGGCTTGCAGGGCATCCATTGGATGTCCACTTTCAGGAAAGCACTTCATCATGTCCCGCACCCGGTACTTAAGTCGCCGATGATGGGTGATTTCGTGCTCAAAAAGTTCCAATTCTTCCTTTGTCGGCAGTTCACCCCAAATCAAGAGGTACGCTGTTTCCAGGAATGTGCTTTGTTCCGCCAGTTTCTCGATCGGAATGCCGCGATACTCCAAAATTCCCCGCTGTCCATCCACAAAACTAATGCTGGATTGGGTTGCGGGAATGCCTTCTAACCCTGCCCTATATTCGCAGACAGTCATGGTTCCACCGTTTACTTAAGAATGGGCTTATTCACGCTAACCTATCAGAAATCTGGAAACTGTATCTTTCTAATCCGGTTGATGGATTAGTCTTTGATGACCAATTATCAGACATCTAAAATGGCTGGCTGGTGCTGGTTTACTAGTGAATTCTTACAATTTCAACGATCGCGTCCCAAATTGCAACCGAAAGCACAGTTTCGCAAAAAAATGTCGCGCAACATAAAAAATAGTTACCATAGATAGAATAGGTGGAAAAGATCTCTCTACATCTCAACCTCATTGCTTACTTGCAACAGCCCATTGGTTCTTCCAGGTTCCTGCGGTATGACAGGGGGGAAACCAATGGCTTTTTTGTCTTTATCGAATCAGGAGTTTTATGACCTATAGACAAGTTAACCGTAAATACCATGCAGATTCTCATGTAGACCATCATTCCGTTAAGTCAGGGCATCAACGATCCAGGACGCTACGAGAAAACCTGAAGCACGAACAGTTTAATCCCTACTCTGACAGAAGCGATCGCAGACATCATCCAAACCTGACTACTTTAATCGAACGTGATGCTCCCTTACAAGCGCATAGCGGTTTAGTTTTGATGTATGGTCCTTTCCAGGCTGAGATGGTGCCCCAGGAAGGGCAGGGCGTAGCATCCTGGCTGAGAGATTGTGTTCACAAACATGGCATCCCCAGTCTCGTTCGTTTTGACTACCGCCGCCGTGCCCAGATATTTCGTCGCGATCAGTTTCAGCCCTGGCTTGATCCGCTGTTGAGCAAAATTTCGAGCTAACCCCCCCCTTTATCCCTAAAATTTGCGTGGTTGCACCGTAGCGAGACAAGCCACACCTGGAGGCATGATTAAGAAGGCACGACTGAAGCCTGAATGATTGGAATGGGTAGTGCCAGTTTAGCTTTTGTGTCCCTGCTGCAATCGTTCTTAAAACAAACTTCGATTGCTTTTGATGGCTCTTAAAGCCTATTGATAAACCTCTTTGGGCTTAGTCATGAGCTTTGGAGGTTAGCGTTTTTGGGATGTTTACACCATGAATTGCCAGGATGGTTGTACAGCTAAACAAGTTGCCAACGGACAAATACGTCAGCGATCGCTCCGGCCCAATCCTTTCACGACCTATCGAGATCCAAAAACTGGTCAATGGATGATTGTGCTGCATGCTTCCCAGGAACGGGGGATGCGCCAGACAAGCGTAGAAGCTTTTCTGTTAACCACGGCAAAGGATTTAAGAGACTAGTAGTCTGCCAATCAGATTTTGAAGGGTTTGTAAACCCTTCAAAATCTCGCAAATTGGGTTTTCTGGGTTTAGATGACCAGGCAAAATTCCTTTGGTAAAACACGAGTGTTGCAAACACTAAATTTTGCAACATGGGGGTTTGGGGGGCTTCGCCCCCAAGAAGGGGTGGAACCCCTTCACCCCTTACAAAACTTTCGTTTTGCTGTACTAGTAGGGCCACTTCCAACTGACGATATCCGGCTTATCGATGCCATGCTCATAGGCGTAGTGGCGACACTCGATCTGCTGGTCTTTGAGATATTCCTTTGCGTGTGCTCCAGCTACTTTGAGCCTGGGTACACGATCGATCACATCCATTGCCAGACTGAATCGATCGATCTGGTTATTGATTGCTAACTCTAAGGGAGTGTTAATGTTGCCTTTCTCCTTGTAGCCCCGGACATGGAGATTGCGATGATTATGGCGACGGTAAGCCAGACGATGAACTAGCCAGGGATAGCCGTGAAAGTTGAAGATGATTGGCTTATCTAACGTAAACATGGAGTCAAAATCGCGATCGCTCAATCCGTGGGGATGCTCGGTATCCGGTTGAAGTTTGAACAAATCCACTACATTAATAAATCGGATCTTGATATCGGGAAAGAACTCCCGCAGCATCACGGTGGCTGCCAATGCCTCTAAGGTCGGGATATCGCCTGCACATGCCATGACCACATCCGGTTCCTCACCCTGATCATTGCTTGCCCAATCCCAAATGCCAATTCCTTTGGTGCAGTGCTTAATCGCCGCATCCATGTCCATATACTGCAAGTGCAATTGCTTATCAGACACAATCACATTGACGTAATCCGTACTCTGCAAACAGTGATCGGCAACAGACAGCAGGGTATTGACATCCGGTGGTAAGTAAATTCGAGTCACATTGGGGCTTTTATTCACCACCACATCCAAAAAGCCAGGATCTTGGTGGGTAAAACCGTTGTGATCCTGCCGCCAAACGGTAGAGGTGATCAGTAAATTCAAGGAAGAGATGGAAGCTCGCCAGGGAATGTGTCTGCAAATATCCAGCCACTTACAATGCTGGTTGATCATGGAATCAATCACATGCACAAAGGACTCATAGGTGGAAAAGAACCCATGCCGTCCGGTTAGCAAGTAACCTTCCAGCCAGCCTTCCAGGGTGTGTTCGCTCAACATTTCCATCACCCGTCCGTCCGTAGCCAACTCGCCGCCATCCGCGTCTTCTGGAAGATATTCTGCAATCCAGAACTTTTTACTGACTTCGTAGATCGCATCGAGTTTGTTGGATGTGTTTTCATCGGGACCAAAGACTCGGAAATTAGTCAGGTTATTCTGCATCACATCGCGCAAGAAAACACCCAGAGGCTTTGTGTTTGAGACTTCAATTTGTCCAGGTTGATCCACTTCAATGCCGTACTTCCGAAAGTCTGGTAATTGTAATGCCTTCCGCACTAAACCCCCGTTAACATGGGGATTGGCGCTCATGCGGCGCGTTCCAATGGGAGCTAACTCCTTCAGTTCAGGCATTAAAGTACCATTCTGATCAAACACTTCCTCTGGCTTGCAGCTCCGCATCCACTCTTCCAGCAGTCTCAGATGCTCCGGATTTTTCTGCACTCCTGATAGAGGTACCTGGTGCGATCGCCAGAACCCTTCCACTTTATGTCCATCTACTGTGCTGGGTCCCGTCCAACCTTTGGGAGTGCGTAGCACAATCATGGGCCAGCGGGGGCGGGTCGCTACTCCCGTACTACGAGCCTCTGCTTGAACCCGGCGAATTTCATTCACACCATGTTCCAGGGTGGCTGCCATCGCCTGGTGCATGGTTTCAGGGTCTGATCCTTCGACAAAGTAAGGTTCGTAGCCGTACCCCTTAAACAGAGCAACCAGTTCTTCATGGCTGATGCGAGCCAAAATAGTTGGGTTATTGATCTTGTAGCCGTTCAGGTGCAGGATCGGCAGAACGGCACCATCTCGAATTGGGTTGATAAATTTGTTGGAATGCCATGCCGTCGCTAAGGGACCCGTTTCCGATTCTCCATCGCCCACCATGACCACGGAAATCAAATCTGGATTATCGTAAACTGCGCCATAGGCGTGGGAGACACTGTAGCCCAGCTCGCCGCCTTCGTGGATCGAACCGGGCGTTTCTGGTGTGCAGTGGCTACCAATGCCACCGGGGAAGGAAAACTGTTTGAAAAAGCGCAGCATCCCAGCTTCGTCTTCGCTCTTGTCAGGATAGATTTCGGAGTAAGTGCCTTCCAGATAAACGGGACCCAGAATGCCGGGAGCACCGTGCCCCGGACCTGCCAGAAAAATCATATCCAGGTCATATTTTTTAATCAGGCGATTGAGATGGACATAGGTGAATGCCATGCCAGGACTCGATCCCCAGTGCCCTAACAGCCGATTCTTGATGTGTTCTGGCTTGAGGGGCTGTTTCAGTAAGGGATTGTCGCGCAGATAGATCATGCCGATCGCCAGATAGTTGCATGCCTGCCAGTAAGCTTGCATTTTCCGCAGTTCTTCGGCACTCAGGGGTGTGCCCTGAATAGTAGAACGGGCGGGTCCAAAGGCACTAATAGATGACTCGACGGTTGAGGTTGGGGAAGTGGTTAACATAATTTTGATTGAGAGGTTTAAGGGTTGACAGTTATAGCAGAAGGATGAGGGATGAGGGATGAAGGATGAGGGATGAGGGTAATGGGCAGAAGTTGAAAGTTGAAAATGACTAATGACCAATGACTAACAACCCCTACCACCCGCACCTAAACACTTCCCCAGCAACTTGGATCGGAAATTCAGAGCTGAATTTCAGCTTTAACAACGGAGTGGTCGTCTGTACGGCTGATCCTAAAACCCAATTTCTCGCAGACTCGCTGCATGGCAGCATTATCGGATAAAATTTCTGCCGTGATGTGGTCAAGCTGCTCGTCCCGTCCTACTTGCAGCAATCGTTTTAGCAACTCTGTGCCCAAACCACGACATTGAACCCGATCGCTAATCAGCATCGAAAACTCTGCTGCACGGGTGCCCTGTAGTTTACTTAACCGTGCAATTGCCAGAACTTCGTGGTTCCCCGTTTCAGGATTTTGGTAGTCTGCAACCAGTGCCATTTCGCGATCATAGTCAACGAAGCAAATACGAGTCAGGCGATCGTGGGAAATGCGCTGACTCAGTTTGATCAAATGAAAGTAGCGCAAATAAACACTTTGTTCAGACAAAGTTTTGTGATATTGAATCACCAATGGCTCATCTTCAGGGCGAATCGGACGGATTGTGACTTCTGTGCCATCGGTTAATCGCCAGGGTGTTACATACCGGGCTGGATAGGGACGAATCGCTAATTTTGGCAATTGATCTGCGGGAAGGGAATGGTCATGCAGAATGACGCGAGCATCAAGGGCAAGGAGGGAGGAAGAGGAATTTTGAGATCCTGACTCCCCACTCCTCGCCAGCAACGGATTGATATCAATCTCTTTGATCCAGGGTTGCTCTGCCACAAGTTGGCTGAATCGGACTAACAATTGTTCCAAAGCCTCTAAATCGACAGGAGGCTGTCCCCGCACGCCCTGTAACGCCTTGTAGATTTGGGTTTGCTCCATTAACCGCCGTGCCAGGGTGGAGTTCAGGGGAGGGAGGGCGATCGCCCGATCTTGAAACACCTCCACCAACTGTCCACCCGCCCCAAATAGCAACACCGGACCAAACTGGGGATCGAGGCTACTGCCCACAATCAATTCATAGCCACTCAGTTTCACCATCGGCTGCACAGTCACACCCATGAAGTGTTCAGCCCCTACCCTTTCGGATACAGAAGTTTGGATGGTTTGATAGGCACGGCGCACCGCTTCGGCATCGACTAGATTCAGTTGCACGCCGCCCACGTCGGTTTTATGGGTAATGGTTTTGGAGAACAACTTGAGTACAACCGGATAGCCGATCGCCGTTGCACAATCCACGGCTTCTGGTTCGCTGGAAGCCACGCAGGTCTGCACCACGGGAATACCGTAAGCCGCCAGGATTTGCTTTGACTCCACTTCTGTGAGAACGGTTCGGTTTGCCTGATGGGCAGCGGTGATGATGGTTTCGACCTGAGTATGGTCGGGAACTCCTGGTTCGTCATTCCCTCGTAAAACAGGGGTTTCATAGATGCCGCGCAGATTGTAACTAAAGCGCCACAGGTAACTGAACACCCGCGCCGCCGTATCGGGAAAGCGATAGGTTGGAATCTGCGCTTGATTGAGCAACAATTCGCCCTCACCCACATCGGCATCGCCCATCCAACTGGCAAGAATCGGTTTAGTTAGTTTGGGAACGGTTTGATTTTCAACCCAGGTTTTCAACCGTTCCGCTGTCTGGGTTGGATCGGTCATCGCCTGAGGAGTGAGAATGACTAATAAGCCATCACTTTCGGGATCTTGGGCAGCGATTTGGATCGCTTGCTGATAGCGTTCTGGATCCGCATCTCCCAGGATATCGATCGGATTTTGGTGGCTCCAAAAGGGGGGAAGGTGTTGGTCGAGGGCAGCAATGCTCTCACCCGAGAGCTTCGCCAGTTCTCCCCGATTGTTGAGCAGGGCATCGGTTGCCAGCACTCCCGGTCCTCCCGCATTGGTGATAATGGTCAAACGGGGACCTTTGGGGCGAGGCTGTTTTGCCAGCACCTCTGCCATATCAAATAGTTCAGAAATGCGATCAACTCGTAGTACCCCACTGCGACGAAAGGCAGCATCTAAAACCGCATCACTCCCCGCTAATGCCCCGGTATGGGATGTGGCGGCTTGAGCAGCGGCTTCTGTGCGGCCCGCTTTGAGGACAATGATTGGTTTGGTCAGCGCCACTTCCCGGGCGGCGGAGAGAAAGGAACGGGCATCGCCGATCGACTCCATGTAAATCACAATGCTATGGGTATTGGGGTCATCTCCCAGGTAATCGATCAAGTCGCCCCAGTTCACATCCAACATAGAGCCAATGGATACGAAGGCACTAAAGCCGACATTTTCCCGAAAGCTCCAATCCAAAATGGCGGAACAGAGGGCACCACTCTGGCTGATAAAGCCCACATTACCGGGACGGGCGATCGCATTTGCAAAGGTCGCATTTAAGCCAGTCACTGGGTTCATCACACCCAGACAATTGGGACCAATCAGCCGTAGCTTACCCCGTTGAAGTTGTTCGCGGATTTGATGTTCCAGTTCAACGCCTGCTGCACCAATTTCTCGAAATCCGGCTGAAAGGACAATCGCACCTTTAACATCGGCATCTACACATTCCCGAATTATTCCCGGAACCGTAGAGGCAGGGGTCGCAATCACCGCCAGATCTACGGGTTCTGGAATGTCAGCGATCGTGGCATAAGCTTTAATACCCAGTACGCTATGGCGCTTGGGATTAACTGGATAGACCGTACCACCAAAGGAATTGCTGAGCAAGTTCCACAAAACAATTCGCCCTACACTCCCTGGTCGTTCTGTTGCTCCAATCACAGCGACCGACTTAGGGGCGAAGATCGCATCAAGGGGGCGATGTTCTGAGCGCAAAATATCGTAAGTGCGCTCAGAACCGGATGACAGAGTTGTTTGCATAATAGGCACCGTGAATGGAAGAGTCAGGCTGAATGCATCGTGAGGATTTACATAAAGTGCGAAATAGGTTGCGGCGCAAGTTCAGAACCTTTGTAAAGGTGTTAGGTGCCAGGTGTCAGGGATCAGGAATAGAGGCAGATTGACGCCAAGGTGTACAGGAGTTGTAGATTTGAGTAGGGTAATGAGCAATCGGCATTGGCAATGGGTAATGGGCTACCGTCCCCAAAGGATAGGCTACTGACCCATGACCGATCCTCTACTCTAAGGTGAATTACACCAAAGTAGGAATGTTCTCTGACACATTATAGGGAGACGCTTCAATTCGGCATCCCAAATATGCCAAAGTGTAGAGTTCTTGCAAGTCATGAATCATTGGATAGCGAGGGTTTGCACCTGTACACTGATCATCAAATGCCTGCTCTGCCATGGATTCGACCTTGCTATAGAAACTTTGTTCCTCCTCGGGTAGGGTTTCTTTAATCGTTTGGGGGATCTCAAGCTGGCGTTTCAAATCTTCGATCGCCGCTACTAAGCGTTCCACCTTCTCATCGGGCGTGTTACCACCAAGCTTGAGATGATCGGCAATTTCGGTGTACCGTTCCTTCGCGTGGGGATACTTGTACTGGGGAAAAATCGCTTGCTTGAAGGGAACATCTGTTGCGTTGTAGCGAATTACATGGGAGATCATCAGTGCATTCGCCAAGCCGTGGGGAACGTGGAATGTTGAACCTAACTTGTGCGCCATTGAGTGGCAGATGCCCAGGAAAGCATTGGCAAATGCCATGCCTGCGATCGTGGCGGCGTAGTGAACTTTTTCCCGTGCTTCTGGATCCTTTGCGCCATTGGTATAAGCCCTGGGCAAATATTTGAACAGAAGCGCGATCGCCTCCAGTGCCAGTCCTTCCGTAAATTCGGTTGCCAGCACCGAAACGTAGGATTCTAATGCGTGCGTGAGCGCATCAATTCCACCGTATGCCGTCAATTTCTTGGGCATGTTGAGCACCAGTTCTGGATCAACGATCGCCATATTTGGAGTTAGCGCATAATCGGCTAAGGGATATTTGATCCCAGCTTTTTCATCCGTGACCACAGCAAAAGGTGTCACCTCTGATCCCGTTCCCGATGTGGTAGGAATTGCCACTAGCAGAGCCTTTTGTCCAAGGGGTGGCAACCCATACACCCGTTTGCGAATGTCCATAAACCGAGTTGCCAAGCCATCAAACTCGACTTCTGGATGCTCATACATCAACCACATCACTTTTGCAGCATCCATTGGCGATCCACCCCCGATCGCAATAATCACATCTGGCTGATAACTTCTAAGCAACTCCAATCCCTTATTCACATTCGCCAGTGTTGGATCGGGTTCGACATCATGAAAGACATCATGTTTAACTCCAATTTCATCAAGAACGGTCGTTAATTTAGCAACCAGTCCCAAATCAAACAATGGCTTGTCTGTAATAATAAATGCTCGTTGCTTACCAGCTAATTCCTGTAACGCAACTGCCAGACAACCATACTTGAAATAGATCTTCGGTGGTATCCGGAACCACAACATATTCTCCCGTCGTTCTGACACGGTTTTGATGTTGAGCAGATGGCTGGGAGCTACGTTATCTGAAATTGTATTCCCACCCCAGGTGCCGCATCCCAGCGTCAAAGATGGATCCAGTTTGAAGTTGTAGAGATCACCGATCGCCCCCTGCGAAGACGGAGTATTAATCAACACGCGCGATGTTTTGACCGAATTTTTGAAGTAGCTAATGTCATTTAAACAAGCGGGATTGATATACAACACCGAGGTATGCCCCTGTCCACCAAATTCCACCAGTTGTTTGGCTTTTTGAACCGCATCCAGGAAACCGTTAGCCCGGTACATTGCCAGCACAGGAGACAATTTTTCGTAGGAAAACGGCTCACGGGTGCCAATCTCCTCTACTTCCGCAATCAACACTTTTGGGAGTGTGCAGGGTAAGGGATTTTGGGTTTCGGTTTCCTGGCGGTGCTTACCCTGATATTCCAGGCACACCAAACCAATGCCTGCCAATTGGGCGATCGCCGCGGCAGATTGCCCCACAATTGCCGGATTTAGATGACCATCTTTTAACAACACATTACCAACCTGCACGGTCTCTTCCGGTGAAAGAAAGTAAGCCCCTCGATCAATGAATTCTTGTTTCACCTCGTCATAGATTGAATCGAGCACAATCACTGACTGCTCTGAGGCGCAGATCATCCCGTTGTCAAATGTCTTGCTGAGTAAAATAGAACTCACTGCCGTTTGAATATCTGCCGTTTCATCAATTAGCGCCGGTGTATTGCCCGCCCCCACGCCCAGGGAAGGATGCCCCGATGAGTAAGCCGCTTTGACCATTCCCGGTCCCCCCGTTGCCAGAATTAGCTTAATGTCGGGGTGCTGCATTAACGCCTGGGATAGCTCAACGGTTGGTTCATCAATCCAACTGACCAGATGTTCCGGTGCCCCTGCGGCGATCGCCGCTTCAACCACCACTTTTGCGGCGGCAGCGGTAGAGCGTTTGGCACGGGGGTGGGGTGAAAAGATAATCGCGTTGCGCGTTTTCAGCGCAATCAAGGCTTTAAAGAGAGTGGTTGAGGTGGGATTTGTGACTGGGATAATACCTGCAATCACTCCAACTGGTTCAGCGACTTTTTGTATCCCAAAGGATTTGTCTTCCTCAATCACACCGCAAGTCTTCTCATGCTTGTACTTGTTATAAACATATTCTGAAGCAAAGTGATTCTTGATTACTTTGTCTTCGACGATTCCCATTCCCGTTTCTTCTACAGCTAATTTTGCCAACGGAATCCGAACCATATTCGCAGCCAGTGCAGCTTGTTTAAAAATATGATCGACTTGCTCTTGAGAATAGGTAGCATACTGTTCCTGTGCGACCTTAACTTGTTGAATCAGCGTTTCGAGTTCTTGAAGATTGGTAATTTTCATGACTGACCCTATACTGTGAATAATGCAATCAAAACTCAGACAACGTTGATACCTCGACTACGGAAGATTGCCTGGGCAGCCTGTACCTGTTCTGCGGTGGGAGGTTCTGTATCCTTAAGCTGGTATTCATAGCCCAGTTGCTGCCACTTATATTCGCCCATCTTGTGAAAGGGTAAAACTTCTACTCTTTCTACATTGTTCAAAGCTGACACAAAATTTGCTAATCCTTCTATGTTGTAGGGTGCGTCAGTCAGCCCAGGGATTAATACAAACCGAATCCAGGTTGGCTTATGGATAGTGTTCAGATAATTGGCGATCGCTAGTGTCGGTTCCAGGGAAACACTGGTGACTTTGGCGTAAATCTCAGGATCAAAGGATTTGATGTCCAACAGCACGAGATCGGCTTGCCCAATCACAGGTTTTGCCAATTGCAAATCACAATATCCAGAGGTATCCAGCGCCGTGTGAATACCCAATGCTTGACAGCGCTTAAAGATCTGCGTGACAAAGTGAGGTTGATACAATGGCTCCCCACCGCTAACCGTGACTCCACCCCCAGACGCTTTCATGTAGGAGGTATATTTCTGAATCTCCTCGATCAATTCATCAACCGTAGTCTCCTTACCGTTCTCTAAATAGCGACAATCAGGATTTGAACAATAAAGACACCGCAGAGGACAACCTGCGGTGAAGATAACAAACCGAATTCCGGGACCGTCTACCGTGCCACAGGTTTCAATGGAATGAATATAGCCCTGAGGCATTGTGGAATGTGAAATGTGGGTTGTGGAGACTTGCATTACTGCTGCTTTTAACCTTGAATTGAGCAGGTCTTTGGCTGACCTCACCTTAGGTTATAGGCAAAAAATGTGGGGAACTTGTGAGGAGGGTGCTAATTACAGCGATTTTTAAGTGAGTCAATCACAGTTGCAAGTGGATGGGTAGATGAGTGGCTGAGTGAATGGGTATCAGTAAAAATGGCTGTAAATGTTTTATTCTTTATGCCCGATCGCCCACAGATTTAGATGGTTTCGCTGAATTTCTACCCGGCTAAAGCCCGCTTCTTGTAATTTTTGGCTCAGACTATCTCCAGTAAATGCTGTGCGATGAGCCATATAGTGGTTGCCCTGGGCGATCGCCGTCCTCAAACCATAGAGAATGTCAATGGCAGAAATGGGTCCTACTGGCGATTCATACAGCGGTTCTTCCAAATTCCCCTGAGCAACTTGTTCTGCGACGGCTTGAATATCGGGTAAGGTAATCACGACTCTGCCGCCGGTTTTCAAGACCCGGTAAAATTCGTCTAGGGCAACTGGTACTTCATGGGGATAGACGTGTTCCAGATTGTGGGAAGAAAAAACCGCATCCATTGAGCCATTCGGAACAGCACTCAGATCGGTAATGGAGCCAATAATATCGGGTTGTACGGCTGGATTGATATCTAGCCGCACTTCACGCCATTCGGCTGTGCGAAAGGCTTGGGGAAGAGCCTCCGGATGATAGGGACCACATCCCACATGCAGAATTTGTTTGGTAGAAGAATCTAAATTTTGGGGTGATTCAACGAAGTCCGATTCTTCTTCCGCCAGTCGGATTTGGACGGTCTGACGGTAAAACTCCTCTAAACCCGTCACACAGGCGGTATCTTCAAACAGGTTACTGTGGGATTCACCAATTCGCTGGGCGATCGCCCGCCGCCATTCCGGTTCCAGCCCCAATCTGGCGGCAATCTCAATGTACTCTGCTTCGGTATGGGCGATCGTGTCCGTCACGCCGAGAAGCTTTAAGGCTCCGTAGGATTGGCGTCCCCGCATCAATTCCCCAGGGCAACAGACCACGGGCAGATTGGCGGCGATCGCCTCCAGGGTAGTGTAGCCACCCGAAAAGCTGAGCGTATCCAGAAATACATCCGCGCAGTCCAGTAAGCTGGCATACCCTTGCATATCTTGACCAGGTAAGAAAACACAATGGTCATCCATTGCCAGCCCAGCGGTGGCAAATGCCCGTTGCAACCGTTGGCGAAACTGTTGCTCAATCCCAGACGGAGTCCTATTTTTTGCCGTAGAGCGAAGAATGAACACGATTTTCGCCTGGGGCACCCGACGGGCAATCTCAGCCAGTAAATAGTCATGTTGGGGCAAATATTTAAAGATTAATTGGCAGGAAAGATACAGCACGGCATCCTCCGGCAAGCCAAAATCTGCCCGCGTTTTAGTGGGTTTGGGTAGTTGAGTTTTGGGATAGCAAAGCCCAATATTGGGCAACCGCACCAGTTTCTCGCTGTAGTGTTCCTGGGCGTTTTCTGGCTCCATCAACTGACTGGATAGATAGTAGTCAATGGTGGGTAAACCAGAAGTTACCGGATGTCCCCAGCCACTACACTGCACAGGAGCCAGCCTTAAGCTGGCAAGCGTCCCCACCTTGACCCGTGTTCCCAATGCCAGAAACACCAGAATATGAAGCTGATCGGAACGAATCTGCTCCCAGATCGCTTCCAAATTGCTGGGTAATTGGTAAAAAACATCACTCAACAATCGGAACTGCTCACTGCGCAAATCGGAAGTAGAGTCCAGGCTGTAGCAGTAAATTTCAAACTGACTGCGATCATGGTTTTTCAACCAACCTGCTGCCCAACGGGTTTCACTATTATTTCCCAGGGACTCTGCCACATAGCCAATCCGAATTTTGCCCTGGTTACTCAGAGGCGGCATAGGTAAAGATTTCACCAGTTCGGGATAGCGATTTGCCATTAATTGATGACGCAACTGACCACAGGTTTCATAAACAGAGCGATCGTTAAACCCCTGGTAGCTGAGGTAGAAGTTGGTAAAGTTTTGCAGGGTTTCAAACTGAAGCGGTGCTTCCTGGCTATTCTGCGGTTGCAGCCACGCCTGCATCAGATGGTATCCTTCCAGGCAGCGTTTCCGATAAGCTTCCAGTTCTTCCGGCGACTGGTACAGAATGGGCAAAGCCAGCCTGGGTGCAATTTGCAGAAAAGCGTCTTCAGGACGCAGTTGGGCAGCCCGTTCTCCACACTGAATGACTTGCTCTGTCATGCCACAGGTTGAGTAGCAGTCGTAGAGAACCAGGCACTTCATGTAAGTGTCCAACTGGTCAATCGAAAAGTGGGCTTCAAACTGTTCAATTGCCTGCTCAAAGGCACCCTGATGGTAAAGCGAGTAAATCAGACAAAAGACTGCCTGGTTCAGGTCATTCACCGCCCGATATGCCTCAGACAATTTTTGCCAGATACCAGGGTCTCGCTGGTTCAGATCCGCCGCCTTGCGATATTCCACGATCGCCGCTTGCCATTGCTCCTGTTGCATCAGCACATTCCCCAGGTTGGCATAGGCGGCACCCGACTGGGGCGCAACGGCGATCGCCCGTCGAAACAGCGCTTCCGCCTCAGTCAAATTTCCCTGATCTGCCAGCAGTTCTCCCAGCCGATTGAGCGCATCCAGATAGGTGGGTTTCAGCGCGATCGCCCGTTGATAGGCGGCTATTGCCTCATCCCCCCGCCCTAACCGCTCCAACACCAGCCCCGCAATCTGGTAGGGGGTGGCATTGTGAGGATCTAACTGAAGAGAGGTGTGGAGTGCATCGAGGGCAGTGGGGTCTTCACTAATCAGATAGCGCACCATGCCCAGATTTTGCCAGACTTCGGCATTGCTTCCGTCATACAGCAAAATTTTCCGATACAGTCTTTCCGCGCTTTCCAGTTGCCCCTCAACCACAAGTTGGGCAGCTTCACGGCGCAGGCTCTTTGCACTCAGACGTTGTTGCTGTTGTTCCAGGGAGTGCATTGCCTGGATAACGGCTCCCTCCTGGGACTGCACCCTGCTTGATAACTCTGGATCGGCGTTTGCCGCCCAACTCAACAGCAGAATGCCACAGCCAAAAGCCGGATGTCCAGCCTGTTTCGACAAATCTAGCAACAGTTGTGCCTGGGGATGGGTTGCCAAAAAATCCCAGGCTGCTTGCCGCACCGTTTCTAAATCTGCCTGCCCCAGAACAATCAATGCCTGTTCTGCCAGAAACGGTTTGACCTGCAATAGCCCTAACAGTTGCGATCGGTAGTCCGCTGCCCCGTTATAGAAATACACTCCAATCCGATCCACTAATCCAGTGGCACCCAGATCTGCAAAAAATTCTTCCGTATCCTGGGCACAGAAATAAACCTGTTCTTGCAGATCAAACGCAGTCAAGTTTTCTAGCAACTGCTCTACCATTTCTCCCTGGGAATCCATACGGGTTGGGCTTTCTACCGCATACCCCAGGCGCTCGCCATGCCCAGACAAGGCACCAATCACATGGGTTCCCCACAGGCAACCAATTTCACAGTAAACCGCCTCTGGAGCCATCCAACCCACCGCTTCATTCAGTAACGGCACCACCGCTGCCGTAATGGGATTTCCCATTCGTTCTAGCAACGGCTGAAATTGAGAAGATACAGGACAAACTGAAGGCAGTCCCCAGTGTTGATATAAATGGGGTAAACGATCAACTAACTGCTGAAAGTCCATAGTTTGTATCGTCCTAATTCAGTTTGCTCAACTTGCTCAATCCATAATTCCCAAGAACTTGCTAAAAGCTTAACTGGAGACGTTCACGAATAGCGATCGCCACCATCCTGTTCTGTCTCTATCTTGCTCCATCCCCTATCTCCCCATCTCCCCATCCCCTCTTCACGCTACAACTGGATATAGCAGCAATTCCCCTTCAAGTGAAGGACATCCCATTGAAAGCCTGTCCGAAAAGCCTTAACTGCCAAAGCCCAGCACTAGACCTCGGAAGATTTCGGATAGGCTTTTAAGTAGGGCATCGGGTATTGGGTAGCAGTACCCTGTACTCTACACCTTGTACTCCAATGGGTGTGTGGGATGTAGCTCAATAGGAGTGAACTGCTCGCCTTCCCTAAATTGGCAAGAAGCAAATGATACAGCTTGCTCTAAGACAACTGTCGGTTCCCCCCGGACAGCGTGTATTACTAAAAAATATTTCCTGGCAGGAATTCGAGGCAATTCTGGAAGAATTGGGTGACCACCGAGGTTCTCGCCTGGCTTACGACAACGGCACGTTGGAGATGATGATGCCGCTACCTGAACATGAAGACAACAAGGAAATTGTGGGCGATTTACTAAAAGCCCTATTAGAAGAACTGGATATAGAATTTAGAACCCTGGGTTCCACCACCTTCAAAAATCAGCAGATTGCTCAAGGGCTGGAGCCTGATCAGTGCTTTTATATTCAAAATGAGATAACCATTCGCGGCAAAAAACGTTTAGATCTGGCAGTCGATCCCCCTCCTGATCTGGCAATTGAAATTGATATCACCTCACGCACCCATCTCAGTATCTATCAAGCCCTGAAGGTTCCTGAACTGTGGCGATTTAATGGGAACAAACTCCAAATCAATATTTTGAGAAATGGTGAGTACAGTGAGACAGAAGTAAGCCCCAATTTCCCTGGAATGCCATTGAAAGAAATCATCCCTCGCTGTTTACGAGAGAGCAAAATCTCAGGCAGAAATACCGTCATGAAGGCATTCCGAAACTGGATCAGAGCGCAACTTCAAACCCTTTAATGACGCAACCCTCTACACTCCCCATACAGCCCAACTCAAAACCCAAAACTCCCCTCTTCCCGCTTCCCCTCCCTCCCCCCTTTCACCCCAATGCCTACCCCCGTGCCCACTCTCGACTTCCTCTCCACCCCCGGAATCATTCTGGATGTCAGGAGTCCGGCGGAGTATGAGCATGGTCACATTCCAGGAGCAATCAGTTTTCCCCTATTTACGAATGAGGAACGGGCACAGGTAGGAACCTGCTATAAACAGCAGGGGCGAGATATAGCCGTGGAACTGGGATTGGCGATCGCCGGTCCCAAACTTGCCCAGTTTGTTACCCAGGCAAAACAGATTGCTCCAGATCGGGTCTTGCGAATTCACTGCTGGCGGGGCGGTATGCGCAGCGGTAGTATGGCATGGTTACTGGAAACAGCAGGTTTTCAGGTATCCGTGCTGGAGAAGGGTTACAAAGGCTTTCGCCAGTGGGTGCGGGAAACCCTGACAGTTCCCAAACCAATCATTACCCTGGGTGGCATGACGGGCACTGGTAAAACGGCTATCCTGCACACACTGGCAGAACAGGGAGAGCAGATTCTCGATTTAGAACATTACGCGAATCATCGGGGGAGCAGCTACGGTAATTTGGGGTTGCCTCCCCAGCCCAGCACCGAGCAGTTTGAGAATTTAACCGCCGTTGCCTGGGCATCTCTGACCCCGAACCGCCCGGTGTGGGTTGAGGCAGAAAGCCGCATGGTGGGTACCTGTCGCGTTCCAGATGAGCTATTTTCCCAGATGATGGCCGCTCCAGTCCTGCAAATTGAGCGATCGCGGGCGGAACGAATCGCCCTGTTGTTAGAAGTCTACGGGGTGATTGACCGCAACGAGTTGGTGATTGCCACCGAGCGGTTACGCAAACGGTTAGGCGGCGATCGGGTTCAAGCCGCAGTGGACATGATTGACCAGGGGAACCTGGCAGCCGCAACCGAAATAGTTCTGGACTATTACGATAAAACCTACCTTTACGACTTGAAACGACGCAATGTGCCCATTTATCCCATTCCTGTTTCTGGGTTATCTCCCGAAGAAATTGCGAAATTATTGATTCACACGTCAGAGCAACTCTGCCTGGAGCTAAGTACTCCAGAATTTGAAACTTTGAATGCGATCGCCACGTCGCCGTAGGCTGGGTTGAAGCTTTGTGAAAACCCAGCCTTTGTTGTTGCGTTGCACGATTTGAAATGATGGGGTTTCCCATGTCTATCCATCCTACGGGAGAGAGGACGATCACTTAAAGCTCCCCGGCTTCTTCGCTTAAACTGCCCAAAACGATTTAGAAGTTTGACCAGAAAGCGGGGATCTGGGGTACCGTCAGCATAATCCGCTGACTGCAATGGTTGGATTTAGGCGGCAGAGAAGTTTACGACACGCACGATCGCGGCTTCAAGGATGGGGTTAAGCCTGCGGCGGCTTTGCTAACGCTCGATTTTGCCATCCTTTTGTAAGTAATTGGGCAAAAAATCTTCCCTTGAGGAGACTTGCCCGATTTTCCAACGATTCTTGTTAATTGCTCAAAAAAACGCCTGGTTAAAATTAAATTCAGAGATACTAAAATGCTAACAAGTCAAGATAAAAATTCATTCACCGAGCGTTTGAGATAAGGATTGATCCTAATGCTAAAAAAAGCCCTGATTCCCTCAATGGCTCTGCTACCTCTGCTAGCAGCAGGTAACGCGCTGGCAGGTGCTAAAGCTACCCCGCAGGTGCCCCTTTCTGAATCTGTCACAATTATCGAGCGCACAAAGTGTCCTTTACTGGCACAGGCGATCGCTCAGGACCCTGTGGTTGCAGATGACCGAATTATTGGCAGAGTTTACAGCGTGATTGGGAATACAGTCATGATTGAGAAAGAGGACGGAACCACTGAGCATGTTTATCTGGATTGGTGGGAACGGGGACACATGGGACAACTGGTGGGCAAAAAAGTTGCTGTCAGGGATGTCTATTGCCGTCGGATTGATCTGGCTCCTCCCCCACCGCCCCTAGTCACACCAATTGAAGTTCCGGCATTGCAATTTACGCCAGCCTCGCCAACCGTGCCACCTTTAACTCCAAGACCTGCTGCCGAGCCTGCTCCTATTCAAGAACCTGTGGATATCGTTCCCCAGACCTGGTAGACATCATAAAATTGTAGATTTTTTGTAAGGAGGCGATGGTTGCGTGGCAGCGATCGCCTTTTTTGTTTTACAGTCGATTATGTAAAGATACATCGCCAATGGACGGTATGGTAAGCGGTTTAACCCGAAGTTCGCATAGTGCTAATTGGCTATCGTTTAACCTGCTTTCACCCTGCCTCAGTGCAGGCATTCTGTTATTTGCTTCCCAGCAGGCTACGGCACAAATCCAGATCCGAGAGTCCCTTGCTCCACGACCTGAACCCGAAAACCATATTCAAAAAGCATTAGAGGAACGGTCACCATCCCTGGAAAGACTGCCAACTACAGACAGTTCCTTGACGTACCCCCTTGCAATTTCTCCCCCACCCTTAGATTCCACCCTCCAGGAATTTCCTCCTTTTGAATTTCAGGATGGAAAGTCAACGCTGTCGATTGTCATTCCTCCAGACCCCAGCCTACATAAGCCTGCCGTTCCGCCCCTGGGCGACTCAACCTACTATCTCCCCATTGACACAGATGTCCTGGGTATGCGCTTGATTGTCAAACTAAGCAAGCGCCGGGTCTACCTCTACAAACGTGATCAGGTCATTGCCAGCTACCCAATTGCTATTGGCAAGACGGGCTGGGAAACTCCCGTAGGTGAGTACAAAGTATTCAATATGGAGAAAAATCCCATCTTCAAAAGTTTCAAGTCAGGTCGCGTTATCAAACCGGGTCCTGACAATCCTCTTGGTGTCCGGTGGATAGGCATTTGGACTGACGGCAAAACCCAACTTGGGTTTCATGGCACCAACGAACCTGAACTGATTGGGCATGCAGTTTCCCACGGCTGCATCCGGATGTTAAACAAAGATGTGACTGCGTTGTTTGATCAGATAGCGATCGGAACTCCGGTAAAAGTGGAAAAGTAGGGGGCAGGATAGGTGTTAGGTGTCAGGTGTCAGGTTGATTGCCTGACAAAAGTCTCCAAAAGTGCTTGCCTAGTACTCTTGAGAGTACTTGAGCGATAAGCCAGGAAATTGATTTCCTGGCGGATACCCCTGGTACTACCAAGATTTGTCAGTCAACCAGGTTTAATACTGAGTTTGCCGAACTGTGAAACCTGCTTAACAAAAGGGTTTTCTCCTTAACCTATCACCTAATATCAATTTTCTTTGAAGCTGCACAGAAGAAAGCCTAATAGACAAGGGGCTTAAGCCCCTTGTTAAGTGCAAACTCATATTGAACTGCTATAGCACCTAAATCACACAGTTCAAATCTCCCGCTCGTTGACTAAACCGCAGGTTTTCACGGTAGTCTACTGGGCAGTCAATCACCGCTGGAACGTCCTGCTCCAGGGCTTCCTTCAAAATAGGAATCAGATCGAGGCAAGACTCAACGCGGTAGCCCTTTAAGCCCATGCTTTCCGCCAGCTTAACAAAATCGGGATTGCCAAATTTGATGAAAGCTGAATGACCGAATTGATTTTGCTGCTTCCATTCGATCAAGCCATAGCCGCCATCATTAAAGATCAGCGTGACAAAGGGAGCGCCAACCCGCAAAGCCGTTTCTAGCTCCTGACAATTCATCATAAAGCCGCCATCCCCAGTCACCGCAACTACCCGCTGTTCAGGATGCACCAGTTTTGCCGCGATCGCCCCTGGAATCGCAATTCCCATAGCAGCAAAGCCATTAGAAATGAGGCAGGTGTTGGGGCGTTCACAGTGGTAGTGGCGTGCCATCCACATCTTATGGGCACCCACATCACAGATCACAATGTCCTCCGGTGCCATCACCTGGCGTAAATCATAGATGATTTTTTGAGGCTTCACTGGAAAGCCATCATCCTTAGAGTAATCGGTATAGTCATTGCGGATATCAGCCCGCAGTTCGAGGGCATAGGGATCTGGCTTATTCGTGCGATCGGCACGGTAAAGGATCTCCTTCAGAGAGTCGGCAATATCCCCAACCACCTCAACTGCTGGAATGTAACTACTATCCACCTCTGCGGGTGTCATCCCAATGTGGATGATGGGTATCGTCCCGCTGGGGTTCCACTTTTTCGGAGAGTACTCCACCAGGTCATAGCCAATGCAAATCACCAGGTCAGCCCGGTCAAATCCGCAGCTAATATAGTCGCGCTGTTGTAAACCGACTGCCCATAGAGATAAAGGATGGGTGTACCGAATCACCCCCTTACCCATAAACGTATTGGCAACAGGAATATTCAATCGGGTCGCGAATTCTGTCAGCGTTTCACTGGCTCCCGATCGAATTCCCCCATTGCCAACCAAAATCAGCGGATTCTCAGCCTGGGAGATAATTTCGGCGGCTTTCTCAATGCTTTGGAAGGAAGCAAAGCTTTTTTCCTTATTATCCTTGGCAAGGGGTTTACCAGGGGCAGGCATCGCTGCAATGTTTTCTGGCAGATCAATATGCACGGCTCCTGGTTTTTCTGCCTGGGCAATCTTAAACGCTTTACGGACAATTTCTGGTGTGTTGGTAGGGCGAACAATTTGAGCATTCCACTTAGTCACTGGGGCAAACATTGCCACCAGGTCAAGGTATTGATGAGACTCAATGTGCATTCGGTCAGTGCCCACCTGCCCGGTAATCGCAACCAGCGGTGCCCGGTCTAAATTAGCATCGGCAACGCCGGTCATCAGGTTGGTTGCCCCTGGACCCAGAGTTGAGAGACAAACACCGGCTTTACCCGTTAAGCGCCCATACACGTCTGCCATAAAGGCAGCACCCTGCTCATGGCGAGTGGTAATAAATTGAATTGAAGAATTGCTCAGTGCCTCAAGGACGTGCAGGTTTTCTTCACCTGGTAAACCAAAGACATAGCGAACTCCTTCATTCTCTAAGCATCGAACGAGCAGTTCAGCCGTATTCATTTCACCCATAACTTTCCCCTTCACAACAATGGTTAAGTTTGCCCTTTGGTTTCGCAACCCATCACATCAGCGCAAGCGCGATCGCCTGGTGCCTCTACCCAAAAATCGCGGCTCAGCTCTAATCTCTTCAACAACCAAATTCCAGGCTCTTTCAAAACTGCTACCACTCAGACTAAAAGCCTATCCGAAAAGCCTTAACCGCTAAAGCCCAACATTAAACCCCAAGAAATTTTTGGATAGGCTTTAACTATGAACCAATAATCTTTTTCTGTTGAAGACCAGAACACCATCTAAATTAACTTCTGTTACCCGCTTTGTAGAGAACTATTGGTGGTTTCTCAAAAGTTTCAGGTTCCTCTACTGCTATTTATCCCATTAGTTATCCCATCCATAGAGAAGAAATCAACCGTATCGTATGCTACATAATTTTCCTGACGCCATTGTTATGCATCGCTGACATAACATTGATAAATTCGGTTTCTATTTCACCCAAACCGTTTTGATATTGACAAATTCGTGCATTCCTTGAATTCCCAGTTCTCGACCGAAACCTGAGCGTTTGATGCCCCCGAACGGTAATCGTGGATCCGATTTGACCAGCCCATTGATAAAGACGGCTCCCGCATCCAGGTCATTGATGAACTGTTGCTGTTCGGCAGAATCATTTGTCCAGGCGCTGGCTCCTAAACCAAATGGGATGCTGTTGGCAATCTGAATTGCAGTATCCATATCGGACGCACGAAATAGCATTGCCACTGGACCAAAGAATTCCTCCTGGGCAATCGCGCTTTCCACTGGAATTGTCGCCAGGATGGTAGGTGGGAAAAAATTACCTTGCTGATCTAAGGGCTGCCCTCCAGCCAGCACTGTAGCGCCTTGCTCCACCGCCCTTTTCACCTGCTCCTCCAAATCCTTAAGAATGCCGGGAGTTGCCAGAGGTCCAATATCTGTCTCTGGCAGCAAGGGGTCACCCACCTTCAACGCCTGGTATTTCTTAATCAGACGGCTTTCAAACTGATCAGCAATGCTTTCCTGCACGATAAATCGCTTCGCGGCAATACAGGACTGTCCATTGTTCAGCATCCGGGCAGTAACCGCAGTGGAAACCGCCACATCCAGGTCTGCACTGGACATCACAATGAATGGGTCACTACCACCCAACTCCAGCACCACTTTCTTGATTTGCTTTCCAGCCGCCGCTGCCAGACTGGCTCCCGCTGGTTCGCTGCCAGTCAGGGTAGCTGCTTTGATGCGATCGTCTGCCATCAAAGGAGCCACTTTGTCCGCCCCAATCAGAAGAGTCTGAAACACCCCCGGAGGAAAGCCAGCCTGAAGAAAGATATCCTCAATTGCCAGGGCGCACTGGGGCACATTGGAGGCATGTTTGAGCAAGCCACCATTGCCTGCCATCAATGCTGGTGCTGCAAACCGGAACACCTGCCAGAAGGGAAAATTCCATGGCATAACCGCCAGCACCATGCCCATGGGTTGATACCGCACAAAACTGCGGCTGGCGTCAGTTTGAGCAGGCACATCCGCCAAAAACTGGGCAGCGTTTTCAGCATAGAAGCGGCAGACCCAGGCACACTTTTCCACTTCAGCGATCGCGGATTTCACCGTCTTTCCCATTTCCAGAGTCATCAGCTTGCCAAACTCTTCCTTCCGTTCCTCCAGAACTTTGGCAGCCTCATTCATCCAGCGAGAGCGCTGCTCAAACGAAATCTTCCGATACTGCTCAAACGCCTCCTGTCCTTTCTGTAACCGAATTTCAATTTCGGCATCGGTTAACGGCTCAAATGTTTTAATAACCTCGCCGGTCGCCGGGTTCACTGTAGCGATTCCCATTCCCGTCCTCCAGTCAAGCTAGACCTCTATTGTAGACATGGAGAATATTGAACGCACTCTAGCTACAGTATTTTGTAACTGAAGGAAGAGAGGGGAGGGGGAGGAAGTTGTTGGTTGTTGATGTTAGTTGTTGGAGGAGAGAGGGCGGCAGAGGGGCAGAGGAACGGAGGAGCAGAGGGGAGGGGAGAGCTTTCATTCTCACCCTCCACCCCAAAACTCTCAACTCTCAACTTTCAACTCTCAACTTCCAACTCCCATCCCCTGTACCCCGTAAAACAGTTCGCATTAGTACTATCCCCCGTTATCATGGGGAAGGATGGCTCTCTTATAGGTAAGTTAGATGCAGACAGGTGTTAATTCAAACAAGCAACTGACCGCTTCCCAACAGGCAGCAAAGGAGCCATTTCTCCCACTGATGCGGGAACTTGCCAGGGCATACCAGGCATTCTGTTCCTATGATGAAGAAAATATTCGTAATTTAGGGCTGACGGGTCCCCAGTTCGATGTGCTTGCAACACTAGGCAATACATCTGGAATGATGATGGGGCAGCTTGCCGAAAAGACCTTAGTGACGAAAGGAACCCTGACTGGCATTGTTGATCGCCTGGAGCAGAAGGGTTTGGTGCGGCGGGAAGTACCGCCAAACAACCGCCGATGTTTTCAGATTGTGCTGACACTAGAAGGTGAAAAGGTATTTGAGGAAGTCTTTCCAGCACACATCAACCGTTTAAAGGAACGTTTTAGCCAGTTAAGTGAAGAAGAAATTCAACAAATCATATCTGCACTCAAGCGTGTCCGAGAAATTTTTTAGCGATTAACCCGAACCTAATGGTTTGTCAAGAATTATTTTGTGGGTTTTCAACCCACAAACCCAAGTAATAACCCCTTTCCTACCCCAAACTCACAAACACAAAGTTGACAAATCACTCGTATTCCCAGGCGGAGATCTGAATACGGTGAGCTACTTTGCACTCCCAATTCTGCCCTGCCTAACAACGTGTGCCAGACTGACACCGCAGTTCCCTCGTATAAAGCTCAACTAGTACAAAGCCTTTATGAAGATGGGGGCGTGAGATAAAAAACGTCAGGAATTTGCCTTAGAAGTGATGTAGGTTAACTAGTCACTTGATTTGGGTCACTCATCTGTCCCAGGTCAGGTACCTATACTAACAGCTAAACCTAAGATTCCAGATTTCCAAACAAGCAGTCCTGCATTTTTGCGTAAGTTTTCCGGGTGCATAGTCAACGCAGCAATGTAACTGTCTTAGACGACAAACCTGTGTCTGTAAAGGGTTCATTACGGAACTCTAAGCAGTGTTTCTTAGTCCACATTGACGGGAACAATAACTCTACGGAGCAGACTAAAAGCCTATCCGAAAACTATCTAGGCTCAATCTTGAGCTTTAGCAATTAAGGCTTTTCGGACAGGCTTTAAAGCCCAATCTTACCTGGAGCCACTGAGACGAGCATTATGGCAGCATCATCTTTTTACGCTGAAGTAGACTTTGACCAACAACTCTATGCCCAGAGTTTTCCGTCAAATGGCTCTGCTGACGATGAGCGAACCGTGGATGACCTGATGAGTCTGGAAATGGAATATTCCGACTCAGCCAGTTTCCAGAGAGCAGCAAGTCGCCGCACTACCGATCTGGTTCGTCTGTATCTCCAAGAAATTGGTCGAGTGCGGTTGTTGGGTCGAGATGAGGAGGTCTCTGAGGCGCAGCGAGTGCAGCGGTACATGCGGCTACTGGAACAGCGATCGCAAGCAGCCGAAACGGAAGCGGGTTCAATTCAACGCTACGTTCAACTGATTGATGCCCATGATCGCCTCGCTTCTCATCTAGGTCATCGCCCCTCTCTAGAACGATGGGCAACTGAAGCTGGAGTGGCTGTGGCAGACTTAAAGCCAATCCTGGCGGAAGGTAAGCGACGATGGGCAGAAGTCACCAGTCTCACCGTTGAAGAACTGGAACAGATTCAGGCTCAGGGTATCCATGCTAAGGAACACATGATCAAGGCAAACCTGCGCCTGGTTGTATCGGTTGCCAAAAAGTATCAGAACCGGGGCTTAGAACTGTTGGATCTAATTCAGGAGGGCACCCTGGGGTTGGAGCGGGCGGTTGAGAAATTTGACCCAACCAAAGGCTATCGGTTCAGTACCTATGCCTACTGGTGGATTCGTCAGGGGATTACGCGGGCGATCGCCACCCAGAGTCGCACGATTCGCCTGCCGGTTCACATTACCGAAAAACTGAACAAAATCAAAAAAGCGCAGCGTAAAATTTCTCAGGAAAAAGGACGGACTGCCACCATCGAAGATGTTGCACTTGAACTGGAAATGACCGCTCCTCAAGTGCGTGAAGTTCTTCTGCGCGTACCTCGCTCGGTTTCCCTGGAAACAAAGGTGGGTAAGGAAAAAGACACCGAACTGGGCGATTTACTAGAAACGGACGATGTTTCCCCTGAAGATACCCTGATGCGGGAAGCACTGCGGCGCGACTTGCAACAACTCCTGGCAGATCTGACCAGCCGAGAACGGGATGTAATTGAAATGCGGTTTGGTTTAGGCGACGGACATCCCTACTCCCTGGCTGAAATTGGACGCGCCCTCGATCTATCACGGGAACGGGTACGACAGATTGAGGCAAAAGCACTCCAAAAGCTACGCCAACCCAAACGTCGTAATCGTGTACGCGATTATTTAGAGTCTTTAAGCTAGTAGGCTGTTACCTTTAAGTTGATAGATAAGGGTGAGGCACTGGTTGTTATTTGAGGGTTTTCAACCCCCAAAATAATTCTTAACAGTCCCCTAGCATATAGCAATATTCATTGTGAAAGTTCTGAAGCACCCGATTTAAGCTGAATCGACTGTCAGGCTTCAACTTCAGCCACTTCCCCCTGAGAACACCAGCCCTGATTTCCTTACAGAAATCAGGGCTTATTGCTGTCATTAGTTTCTGAATGCCGCTCACTGGCTGTCCAACTTGAGCAGACATAAGCTTTCTTTTCAGAAGTAATTCTCAATAAGGAATCTTAGTTGAAAATCAAACTTTTATTGTGTATCATTCTCATCAAATGGGAGTTATTGAGAAGACTATGATGGCTGCTCCTTACACCGCTGCTTCCCTCAAAGCGGAACTCAACGAGAAAGGCTGGCGATTGACTCCCCAACGGGAAACAATTCTGCAAGTTTTCCAGAATCTGCCAAAGGGAAATCACCTCAGCGCTGAAGATCTTTACAATACGTTGGAAGAAGATGGAGAGGCGATTAGCCTCTCCACTATTTACCGCACGCTCAAACTGATGGCGCGGATGGGTATTCTGCGAGAACTGGAACTGGCAGAAGGTCATAAGCACTATGAGCTAAACCAGCCCTATCCTTATCACCATCACCATTTGATTTGCGTTCGTTGCAGCAAAACGATTGAGTTTAAGAATGACCCTGTGCTAAAAATTGGTGCTAAGACTGCCCAAAAAGAGGGCTATCACCTGTTGGATTGCCAATTGACCATCCATGCAGTCTGCCCTACTTGTCAGCGATCGCTGCTGCCTATTTGAGGGCATCTGAAAGGGAAGTTGCTTAAGAGCAGGATGATTTGAAACGCAGTTTCAGCTATCAAATGCTTTGTATAGCCCCTCAAATCGCTGATTTTTCGATTTTAGCCCGAGCCGGTCATGGGGTGTAGACCCTACAACCGGCTCAGCAGGACTTTAAAAGTCCCGGTGTCTGACTTGGGCATCAAACCCAAAGGCACGAAGGACTTCAGCTTGAGATTGGGCAGGATCACGATCTGTAAAAGAACCCGCGTTAATAAACGTTCCCAGGCGAGAATCGGCGAGGAATGCCCCTGGTGAAATTCGCCTCACAAAAGTCAGGGTTTCTAGGTCATCGGATGGAATTGCAACCACGTACCTCAAGCCTTCTCTCACCAGGGGACCAGTCACTGGAGGACGTACAATCACTGGAGGAGCTATCACCACTGGATGACGTACCACTGGATGACGTACCACTGGAGGATGTGCAATAGGACGAGGAGCACAAGAAACTCTATGTCCACACTGCCTTCTTGGCTGGCTTCTGTAGCAACTTGCTGCACGATATCGACTGCTACCACATTGGGAGCGCCCAGCAGATGCAAGATCAGCCGTGCTCATTATGATCGCAGGAGCTAGAAGCAGTGCAGATACTCCTACCCAACTAGCCAGGTGCCTCCGCACTAAACCCTTAGAGCCAGCAGAAAGAGGATGCACTTTAGATGCTCGGCTGGCGCGAGCAGAGTGCAACAATGCAGAGATTTTCATAGCTTTCCTACAGAAACTTAAACTAAACAGCCTTAAATTGGCTATGTAATCTATTCTTTATTAAAAGTCTAGATTTTTCAATTGTGCAAGCGAGAATTGACCGCAAAAGTTTGAATAAACTTGCGATTAAGCATTAAATTGGCGATCGCCTCTCTAGATAAGTAAATTCACGTAAATAACCAGGCAATCGGCTGTTTGGCAATTAATAGTGATTCAGTCAGGGCTATGGACTGTTGATAAGCGGGCAGGGACAACCCTCTTAAGGGATAGTTTTGTTCAGAATTAATCAGCCATGCGATCGATCAATTTAGACGCTCTGCATATCCAGATTTAATCCATCCTTCCTGTCCGCTACTTTCAATTCTCACCTTTTGCCATTCTCCATCCGGACTGTCTTCAAGAATAGTAATTTGGTCGTTATAAGCAACTCCACCGATCCGTTCAGCATCGCGGTTCGGATCTCCCCGAAGATTTAACCCTTCTGATAGCATAATCTTCGCCCGATAACCCGCTGCTTCGGTCTCTTGAGGAGAAGGCTGGGCGCTAGGGGAAGGACTGGGTGAGGGAGAAGGTTTAGCCGGGCTAGCAGGGGCAGAGCTTGCCTGAGCCGTCTTCACAGATGGAGTTTGGGTGGAAGATTTGTCGCTCGGAGTGGCTTTGTTGCTCGGAGTGGCTTTGTCATTTGGAGAGGGTTTGTCATTCGGAAAAGTGGGTTTGGGTGGAAGGGTGGTGAACTGGGATATGACGTGTTGTGCTGCAATAAAACTGCCAGAAACAATAAGAACGACTGCCAGAAACACACCGCTTAATACTTTGACTAAATCAGACCATTTCATCGCATTCACCCAAGAATTGTTTTGGCTGCAATTGTATAGCCACCAGCGAGATTTGTTGCATTGATAGCCTAATCTGGCTGCTGCATCTGGCGTTGGATGCGATTGCTGAGGCTACTGTGTTTTGAAGCTAAACGAGCTTTACCGGCGGCTGCCCACTCCTGCAAAAACTGGATTTGCTCCTGGGCTGTCCGAGCTAAAGGAACCACCTGACTGGCAGATTCTAGAATATCGTCAGTCGTAAAGTCACGGTTCTGGCTGAACCCAATATGCATAGCTTCAATCAAAATCTGCTCAATTTCGGCACCGGAAAAGTCAGGGGTCTCGTAAGCAAGCCTTTCCACGTCGTATTGTTTCAGGTTATGGGGGCGCAGTCGGGCAAGGTGAACAGAAAAGATTGCCTGCCGTTCGTCTTGGGTGGGCAGACCCACGAAAAAGATTTCATCAAACCGTCCTTTTCTCAGCATTTCTGGTGGTAGGGACTGGATATTGTTTGCTGTGGCGACCACAAAAACGGGTGAGGTTTTTTCTGCCATCCAGGTGATGAAGGTGCCAAAGACGCGGCTGGTGGTTCCGGCATCCCCCTTGCTGTCTACTCCAGAGAAGGCTTTGTCGATTTCGTCGATCCAGAGGATGCAGGGAGCCAGGGCTTCTGCCAATTGAATCATCTGCCGGGTGCGGGATTCAGACTCGCCGACCAGTCCGGCGAACAAGCGTCCCACATCCAGCCGCAGGAGGGGTAAATGCCAGTGGTGAGCGATCGCCTTTGCCGTTAGCGATTTTCCCGTTCCCTGAATGCCTACCAGCAATAGTCCACGCGGATGGGGTAAGCCATACTGTCGCGCCCGTTCAGAAAATGCCCCGCCCCGCCTCAGGAGCCAGTCTTTCAGGTTATCCAGCCCACCAATGTCAGAAATGTTGGCGGTGGTGGGGTAGAAGTCGAGAATCTGGGTTTGACGGATGGTTTGCCGTTTTTCTTCCAGAATCAAATCGACGTCTTCGGGGCGGAGTTCACCGTGAGTGGCGATCGCCCGTGCCAAAACCCGCCGAATGCGTTCGAGGGATAGCCCCTGA
Source organism: Kovacikia sp. CALU 1929 (assembly GCF_056784235.1). Classification (NCBI taxonomy): domain Bacteria; kingdom Bacillati; phylum Cyanobacteriota; class Cyanophyceae; order Leptolyngbyales; family Leptolyngbyaceae; genus Kovacikia; species Kovacikia sp. CALU 1929. The sequence goes on along the minus strand of NZ_JBXBCF010000081.1, from coordinate 100,366 downwards.
CAGGATCGTACCAGGTCATCCAGTGCTCGTCCTTCTAGAGTGTGTCCTGTAGCTGCCAGCAAGCGCTCCACCTCTGTCCGAATTTCGGCGGCGGCTGGCAGAGGAAAATCGAGAATAGTCAGTACCTCACTCAGCTCGTCGGGAATGGTGACCTGAGGCGAAATAATCACCAGATTCTTAGGCTGGGACTTGAGCAACCGTGCCAGGTTTCGCAGTTTACGGGAAACCGAAATATCATCCAGAAACCGATGGAAATCCCGTAGAACAAAGACGGCAGAGGCAGCCGCGGGCAATTTCTCAACTAACTCCAGTGCTTGGAGTGGGTTACGTTTGCCAAAGCCTGCGTCATTGGGGTTACCCTGGTAGCCATCGACAAAATCCCAGATATAGACTGCCCGGTTGCCAAGTTGCTTAGCAGAATGGGCGATCGCTGCTTCAATCCGTTCTTCTTCACGAGTGGGGATATAGATCAGCGAGTACCGCGCTCGCAGCAGTAACTCAAACTCATCGCTAAAGCTCATAGAAACATCCTCTAGTCCATATCTATGATGAATCTACAATGATATGGACGAGTATTGTGGTAATCGGGTAAGAAAGGCGATCGCCCCTGAAAGCCCCCACCCCTTGCTTCATTTTTGGCGAATCGGAATTTGAATCACAAACTCCGCACCCCGACCGGGGAATGAACGACAGCTCAAAGACCCCCCATGTCGTTCAGTGACAATCTGATAGCTAATCGATAAACCCATACCAGTGCCTTTTCCCACTGGTTTGGTGGTAAAAAACGGATCAAATAAACGCTGCCGGACAGATTCCGCCATTCCTAAGCCATTGTCAGCTATGCGGATCACCACATGGTCTTTGTCAGGCATTTCTGTGGCGATGTGGAGAGTGCTGGGAAGCCGTTGCATATCTTCAATCTCCCGCCTGACATCGCGCTCTTCCAGGGCATCCAGGGCGTTGGTCAGAATGTTCATAAATACCTGGTTTAGCTGTCCCGCATAGCAGGCGACCAGGGGTAGGTTGCCATATTCTTTGATCACTTTCACTTCGGGGCGATCGTGGCGCGCCTTCAGGCGATTCTGCAAAATCATCAATGTGCTGTCAATTCCTTCATGAATATCAACCGCTTTAAACTCCGCCTCATCCATGCGAGAGAAGTTACGCAACGAAGTGACAATTCCCTGAATCCGGTCTGCCCCCAATTTCATTGAAGCAAGCAATCTAGGTAGATCGGCTAATAAAAAGTCGAGGTCGATCGCTTCTGCCACCGTTTGAACCTCTGGATCGGGATTTGGATAATGCTTCTTGTAGAGATGAATTAAGCTCAAAAGATCTCGCGTGTACTCATTCGCATAGGCAAGATTGCCATAGATAAAGTTGACCGGATTGTTAATTTCATGGGCAACCCCCGCCACCAACTGCCCCAGGCTAGACATTTTTTCCGTCTGAATCAGTTGCGCCTGGGTACTTTGCAGTTGATGCAACGTTTCTTCCAGTTCAGCGGATTGTTGTCTTAACTCTGCTTCTGATTGCCGCAGCGCATTTTCTGCTCGTATTCGCTCCTGTTCAATCCGCTTGCGCTCACTGATATCCGTCACCGTCACCACCAATTGATAAATGCAGGAAGCGCTATCCTGCAAAGGGGACACGTTTAGATGCCACCAGGTTTCTGCACCCACTTCTCCAAAACAGGTTTCAAAGGTCAGTGTTCTTCTGATTTGGATACATTCCTGAAAATACTGGCGCAGAGGAACAGCCGCTTCTCCGAGTGCCTCCGACATAGTCTTACCCAGCAAAGTCTCAAAGGGAACTGGACTGATGCTCGTCATGGCAGGGTTGTAGTTGGCATAGCGAAACTCCTCGCCTTGATTTAATACATCCAGAACAAAAATGCCATAGTCCACGCCATCCCAAATACTTTGTAGAAACTGTGCCTGTCGGTGAAGTTGCTGCTCTACTAGTTTGCGTTCAGTAATATCCCGCGCTACACCAATGATGGAAGCGACTTGTTGATTGCCATTTTTTTGAACTGCCAGGTTGAGCGTATGCCATCGCCAGCTATTATCCTTATGGCGAACCCGATACTCTACTCCAGACTGCTTTTGTCCAGTGGCGATCGCCGTCTCAAATGCCCGGTAGCAAATTGCCAGATCATCTGGAGCAATCAGTGGGACAAAGGATTCGCCCTCAATTTCAGACAAATCGTACCCCAACACATCGGTGAAATTTGGAGAGGCGTAGGAAAAAATTCCCTCCGGGGAGAGCATAAAAATTAAATCATTGGCATTTTCAACAATGCTGCGAAATTTTTCTTCGCTCTGACGGAGGGCTGACAGTTCTTGATGGAGTAACTCGGTAGACATAAGCTAACCCTGGCTTGCCCATTATGGCTGTTTCAGATACATCTAGTGGTTTGTCAACTTTGTGTTTGTGAGTCTGGGATAGGAAAGGGGTGATTATTTTGGGGTTTTTAACCCACAAAATAATTCTTGACAGACCATTAGTAGAGCTTGGCGTAAATCTGCCTTCTATTCCTGACCCCTGACCCCTTTACAAGGGTTGCCGAACTTACGCCGCAATTTACTAGTAGCTGTCATTAAAGGACTCCTCACACTAAAAAACCTTCTGGAGTCTGACAGAGTCAATCTGAAATTCCAGAAGGCTTATCGTTAGTCAAACTAACCAAGACATTGCCAGCCGTACTTCGGATCTAAAATCCTCAGGTTCCGGTGACAGAACAAGTCCCTAGAGCTTGACTGACAAAGACTCGGTTAGGGCTTCCCGCAAGATTGCAGCTTTGTCGGTTTGTTCCCAGGGCAACTCCAGATCGGTACGCCCAAAGTGCCCATAGGCTGCCACATCTTGATAGAAGCGCCCGTCCCGCTCAGATGGAAGGTGACGCAGGTTAAATGTCTGAATAATCCCCGCAGGACGCAACTCGAAATGTTGTAGAACCAGTTCTAGAATGCGTTCGTCGGCAATTTTACCCGTGTCGAAGGTGTCAACCATAATACTGACCGGACGAGCGACCCCGATCGCATAGCTCAGTTGCACCTCACACTTATCTGCCAATCCAGCCGCCACAATGTTCTTGGCAACATGACGGCAGGCATAAGCCGCACTCCGGTCTACCTTAGTAGGATCCTTGCCTGAAAACGCCCCCCCCCCATGCCGAGAGTAACCGCCATAGGTATCGACAATGATCTTACGTCCGGTTAATCCCGCATCGCCCTGGGGACCACCAACGACAAACTTGCCGGTGGGGTTAACCAGGAACCGAGTATTGGCATCCGGCTTGATGTCAATATCTGAAAACACAGGCAACACAACGACTGACCACAGGTCTTCCTTAATTTTTGCTTGAACAGCAGCCTCATCCGTGATGCTGCCAATAGTCGGAGCGTGTTGGGTCGAAACCAGGATCGTATCAATGCCAACGGGGCGATCGTTCTCATACAAAATGGTGACCTGAGTCTTTCCATCTGGGCGGAGGTAAGGAAGTTGTCCTGTCTTACGAACCGCTGCTAGCTTACGAGAAATGCGATGCGCCAGACTAATGGGTAGTGGCATTAGTTCAGGGGTTTCATTGCAGGCAAAGCCAAACATGATTCCCTGGTCACCCGCACCAATCCGGTCGAGTTCCTCATTACTGGCTTGGGCACGGGTCTCATGGGCTGAGTTGACTCCCTGGGCAATATCAGGGGATTGAGCATCTAAGGCTACCAGAACAGCACAACTTGTTGCACAAAAACCACCATCGGCTCCGGTATAGCCGATTTCGGTTACTTTCTGCCTGACCAGATCAATATAATTGACCCGTGCCTTAGTGGTAATTTCACCTGTAATCAACACCAAACCTGTGTTGACCACGACCTCAGCGGCTACCCGGCTGGCAGGGTCTTCATTCAAGAGGGCATCCAAAATCGTATCTGAGATCTGATCACAGATTTTGTCAGGATGCCCTTCGGTAACGGATTCAGAGGTAAATAAATAGCTACGAGACAACTGGATACCCTCTCCTTAAATATGGAGTAAACGAAACCATTCCTACAAATAGTAGGAAATAGGCACCTAAAGAGCTTAAGTAATTTTACCTGTCAAACTGCATAGAATGTTAACCGAACCCAAGGGAATCACAGGAGTAATTACGAGGCATCTTTACTTATTCTTTGCAAAGCAAAATTTTAGAAAAATTTTAGACAAAGGACTTGTCCCCTTGTTCTGATGCGCTCACGCTCACGCTGTGAAGGATTTGAATTTCGGAAAAATGGGCAGCCACAACATCTGCCCCGCTTAATCCAGCAGGCTTTGCGCCACCCCAGGTTACTCCAATACAACCCAATGCTCCTGCCGCCTGTGCCATCTTTACATCTGCGGTAGAGTCACCTATTGCGATCGCCGTCGGTGGCTCAACCTCCAACTCTGCACAAATCCGATAAAACAACTCTGGGTCAGGCTTACCTGGACCAATATCTGTCCCGATACCTGCCTGTACGAGCGCCCCAAGCTCATATCGTTCGATAAAATTTTGAACATTCTCAGTCGTATCCGCTGACAAAATGCCAACTTTCACCCCAGTCCCGGTTAAACGCTGCAATAAATCCCGTGCCCCCTCAAACAAAGGAGTGTGATCTGCCTTTCGTTTAAACACGCTGTCTGCCTCTAAAAATGCCGATCGCACAATTGAAAGGGACTCCAGCCAATCTCGCCCGGTTTCTGCCACATAAGCTGCTGCTGCAATTTCATTTTCTAAACGAGACCCGACAGCCATTAGTCCTGCCGGGTTTAACTTTCCCCCATCAAGACCAAATGCCATTAGCAACGGCTCCTGCACCCCCGGAATCTGAGCATCAATCAGACGAGAACGCTTTTGTCCCAGATTCCACAAAAAATCGTAGGAATCTGCCAGAGTTCCGTCTTTGTCAAAAATGACTGCTTGAATGTTTTTGAATCCTACTGTTCCACAGTGAATGCTTGCCAAAGAAAACCTCCAATTCCCACTGCCACCCTCTAACCTTTTGCAGTACCTACTAAGTAGGGGAGACTAAATTAAATATAAAACCCCTTCAGGATGGGTTATAAAATAGCGTAACCCATGCTGGGGAAGTCTTTGATCCCAACACATCCTCGTTTAATTCTGCCTACCTATCTTAGCCCTATAAAAAAAGAGGGAAAATCCCTCCTTTTAGTCGTCAAAAGCTTAAACCAGACTGAATCAAATTAATCCTCATCAATTGCAGGAGGAAGATCTTCAACTTCAACCTCATCTATCACAGGCTCAGGTTCAGCCTCAAGCGTCATTGATTTGCCCTGCTGTTGAGCCAGTACCTGCTCTCGGTAGCGGGCTGCCATTTCTTCTGCCTTATCGTAAACAACCTGGGGATTCTTTACCATGTCACCGGGTTCCGGTTCCAGTTGCTTCGTAGAGAGGGAAATCCGTCCCCGGTCAGAATCCAGGTCAATGATCATCACCTTTACTTCGTCATTAACATTAAAAACGCTGTGAGGAGTATCGATATGATCGTGGGAAATTTCAGAAATGTGCAATAGACCGCTTACACCACCAATATCAATAAATGCCCCATAAGGCTTGATCCCGCGTACAGTCCCAATCACCACTTCACCCACTTCGAGCTTGTTCATCTTACGCTCAACCAGGGCACGACGATGGCTCAGAACCAGGCGGTTTCGCTCCTCATCCACCTCAAGGAACTTCAGCGGCAATTCTTCGCCCACCAAATCTTCTTTGGGCTTACGAGTACTGATGTGAGAGCCGGGAATAAACCCACGCAGACCTTCAATTCGCACCAGAGCACCACCCCGGTTCGTTGCGAACACCATAGAGCGTACCGTTGCATCCTCGGCTTGAAGCTGGCGAACCCGTTCCCATGCTCGCATATACTCAATTCGGCGGATAGAGAGGGTCAACTGCCCATCTTCATTTTCATCTGCCAGAATAAAGAATTCACGAGTTTCATTGGACTGAAGCACCTCTTCCGGGCTGTCAATCCGATTAATCGACATCTCCTGAATTGGAATATAAGCAGCAGTTTTTGCGCCGATGTCAATCAGAGCACCCCTTGGTTCAAGACTAAATACCGTCCCGGCAACCACATCACCGGGGCTGAAGTGATAGTCATATTTGTCGAGCAGGGCTGCAAAATCTTCGTGGGTAAAGCCGACGTCAATATCCATCGTTTGCTGATTGACCATGCGAATCATGTCCTAGTAACTATTCTCCTTAAACAACCGCCTCCTGTCGATGCATACGCACGCTAAAGCCGTGCTTGTACACCTACATTTTTCCTGCCTATTTGGTAGGAAAACTCAGCCTATGCAATTAGGGGCTCAGAAGAACCATGATAACTCAATCAGGGTTGCTAAGCACATTATTTCTAAGGACATTTCCGTTTGTCCTGGAAAAGCGATTAAATCTGGAGAAAAGGGTTTTGACTACTAATTCAGACACCAGTAAGGGAAATACGAGCTTTACAAAGCTTAATAAAAAGGAAGAAATCAGGTGTATAGAAGTGATCTTAAATTTCCTCCCGTGAAATTTTGGATAGGCTTAGCCGTCTAGCCGAACACAATTATTTTCAGATGGGGTAAACCACAACGGCGTGTGGATGAGTGGATAGGTGTGGATGCATTGCAGAACTTTGAGGTTGCTCTACATAGTACTCACAGGCGTAAACCTGGCTACGTTGGGTTCTACTTCGCACTTCGAACTCTGCCCTGGCTGAACAAGCCTACCTACGTTGGGCTAAACTTCAGCCCGAGTGGTTGTCTGAGAGGGAGTGAGAATGGTCGTATCTGAACTGACTGGGGACTCTTCTTGAGCTAGAGATCCATTTTCCGAGGGCTGGGTGGTCGTACTCTGGAGATGATTCAGGGTATCCACAAAGTCTCGAATCCCCTGAAATTTTCTGTAGACAGAGGCAAATCGAATATACGCAACTTCATTGACATTGCGTAGGTTTTGCAGTACGAGTTCACCGATTTCGGCACTGGTGACTTCGCGTACTGATCGCTGTTGCAGTTCCGCTTCTATCTCATCGACTAATGTTTCGAGCTGGGCGGATGAAATACCTGTTTTTTCGCAGGCACTCACGATTCCACGTAAAAGCTTGGAGCGATCAAAAGATTCGCGATCGCCGTCCCTCTTGATAACGGTGATGGGAACAAACTCAATCCGCTCATAGGTTGTAAAGCGCCGCTCGCACCTGAGGCATTCTCGCCGTCGCCTGACACTTTGCCCCGCTTCTGCTGAGCGCGACTCAAGGACACGGTTTTCGGTGAACTGGCAAAAGGGGCATCGCATGGTTAGAAAGAACTCCGAGCGGATAAACAATACTCGCACGTAGCAATCTGGTTTAAAAAACTCCCGCCCATTAGAGACATCTAAGTCTTTCAAGGCATGGAGCTTAAATCAGATAGGGTTGATGTCTGCTTTCACATTAATCAGTATTGATGATTATGGCTGACTTTTTTTATTAATTTTCTTCTAAATAAGTAGGGATGCTTAAACACTTATGAGTTTTTGTTACATTTGCACCAAAATTCTCATTGAGTGGTGAGGTACCCCTTCGGATGGACGGTTCCTACTACCATTGAGTAGAAGCAGTTTGGTGAGCAATTTTCTAAAGTGGAAAGAGTACACGTTCCCGGAATGGATCCCATTAGAATGCCTACTCAAGATAGAAACGAGTCATTTGTTGATTGGATGAACCAGGCGATTGCCGATGCGGTTAAGTCATCCCAAGGAATTTCAGATAAATTGAAGGAAACGGTGGGAGTTCCCCTTTATCAGTTTGTTGAGCAGGGAACTGAAACCATTGGTAAGGTGGTTGCTCCTATTACAGAAAATCCTGTGGTGCGATTTGCCACCAGAGTTCCTATCTTAAGCTGGTTGGCGGCAGCACTGGGTCAGGTCAATGTAGCCAGGGTGCAGGCAGAAGTGGAAGAGCTGCGGCGGCAGTATCCTTTAGAAACCGCTGACCAATTGGCACAGCGAGTCATGGTAACCACTGCCTGGAGAGCTGCTGGGATTGGTTTGGTGACGAATGCCATTCCACCGCTGGCATTGGCGTTGTTTGCGGTAGATTTAGGGGCGATCGCAGCTTTGCAAGCTGAGATGATCTATCGGATTGCGGCTATCTATGAATTTTCCCCCACCGAGCCGACTCGCCGGGGTGAAGTACTGGCACTTTGGGGTCTATCAACCGGAGGTTCAGGGGTTCTAAAGTCGGGTCTAAGTTTTGTTGAGATCATTCCGGGGGTGGGCACGGTGGTTGGGGTGGCTAGCGGAGCTACCCTGATCTATACCATTGGCTATCTTGCCTGCTTGTTTTACGCGGAAAAGCGCCGAGTTTCTGTCAATACACCCTCAAGCTAATTTCTAGGGCGCTGTCAAATTAAATTTGACGGGTAGCGAACACCCAGGAAGTTAATGAAGGTTAAATTTTGAGGGTCTGCGACCCATCAAAATTTTCTTGACGGAACATCAGTCCTCACAGACGGAAATCTGCATATCCCTCCTGACCGACTCCGCCCTGGCTGAACACGCTAGACCTCAGAAGGTTTTGGATAGGCTTCTAAAATCAAAAAGTATGATAATTTATCCTGCCAGGTTCTTCTAGGGATGAAAGGCTATGCTCCGTTTGGTTAGGCGGGTTTTGTTTCGAGGGGTGGTGCCTGAGCCATTGCGTGTTCTTCTATTGTTTCTGCTGTGCGGCTTGCTAACGATTAGTTGCAACCGCTCCACTTTGGATCTCAGTGCGCCCACTGGCGATCGCAACCGAATTGTTCTCGGCACCACTTCAGCCATTAACACCCTGGATCCAGCGGATGCCTACGGAACCTTTCCTGGTACCCTACTGTATAACCTGGGCGATCGCCTTTACACCTATAAACTGGGCACTAATCATCTGGAACCCCAGTTGGCGAGTGCTTTCCCATCGGTAAGTAAAGATGGTCTTACCTATACAATTCCATTGCGACAGGGAGTAGTCTTTCACGACGGCACCCGGTTTGATGCAAAAGCAATGGCGTTTTCACTCCAGCGCTTTATGCAAAACGGGGGATCGCCTTCGTTTTTGCTATCCGACCTGGTTGATTCCGTGGAACCCACGGCTGACTATGAGCTGACTCTGAAGCTAAAAAAGCCCTTTGCAGCGTTTCCATCTCTGCTGGCATTTTCTGGTGCTTGTGCGGTTTCCCCCCAGGCTTATGAAATTAAGCAAGGTGAATTTAAACCTCAGGAATTTGTCGGCACCGGACCTTATAAATTGGTCAAGTTCGGCACCGATCAAATTCTGCTTGATACTTTTGAGCAGTACTGGGGGCAAAAACCTGCCAATCAAGGGGTTAATATTCAGATTTTTTCCAGCTCAGCCAACCTGTTTAACGCCTTTCGGACGAAAGCGATCGATATTGCCTATCAAAGCCTTGCAATCGAACAAATTGCCAATCTTGAACAAGACTCTGCAACGGCTGGTTGGCAAGTGATTGAGCGTTCAGGCAGTGGCATTGATGTCCTGACCTTAAACCTGAAGTCACCCCCGTTAGACCAGCTAGAAGTGCGGCAGGTGATCGCAGCCCTGATTGATCGTCCTCTGCTACAAGAGCGGGTGTTTCAGGGACAAATTGATCCGCTCTACAGCCTGCTGCCTGAAACTCTGGATGCCCAGAAACCTGTTTTTAAGAACCAGTACGGTGACAGCAATATTGCCAGGGCAATGGAATTGCTGCAACAGGCAGGTTACTCGCGGGCTAACCCCCTCAGACTAGAGTTCTGGTACCGTTCTAACGTGATCAAAGATCAACTGGCAGCCATTACCTTCAAGGCGATCGCCCGCAAGAAAATGGACGGGCTGATGCAAATTGACTTAAAAAGTGTGGAGTCTACCACCGCTTACAAGTATCTGGATAAAGGGGCTTACCCTATCTTTCTGTTGGACTGGACTCCCGACTTCTTTGACCCTGATAACTATATTCAGCCGTTTATGGAATGTTCCACCGGCTCAGCCGAGAAAGGTTGTGAGGAAGGGCAAAGCGTTCTCTGGGGTTCCTATTACTACAGCGATCGCGCCAACCAACTGATTGACCAGAGCCGTAAAGAACAAAACCCAACAATTCGGGAACAGCTTTTTGCCCAACTACAAGATCTGCTGGCACAGGATGTCCCTTTTATTCCCCTATGGCAAAACAAGGACTTTCTGTTTGCTCAACCAGGTGTGCAGGGAGCCAGCCTGGAAGTCACCCAAAAAGTGCCGTTATGGACAATGGCAAAATCTTAAATTTGGTGGATAAGTAGTGCGATCTCCCCTCGCTTTGCAGAGAGCGAGCACCAGGCAAATCCCCTTGCCATACACCCTAAAAAGTACAATCGCACTACTATCCTGGGACAAACAATTGATTGCCAATGTCCGTACCACGTTCAGACCAAGGCTCCTCCTGGAAGGATTCGTTGATTGGGTTGATGATTTTGCCAGAGGGGTTAAAGCAAGCATTCTGGTTAGAGTTGAAGGCTTACGAGGAGAAACGCAAGGTGCCCTACATCACGAGTGTGGAAGAAATTGGCTTTGAGCGTGGCATCCAACAAGGGCGGCGATCTCTGATTCTGCTGCTGGAGCAACGAGTTGGGCAGTTACCGAATGACAGCCGCGATCGCATCTCCCAGTTAAGCCTGGTTCAGCTAGAAGCCCTGGCGATCGCCCTGCGGCAAGGGGCAATGCACTTAAAGATACTTTGGATTATAGGAGAAAATAAAGTAATTCAATTCGTTCTTTAGAGATAGCTGAAGTTTTTCCTTTATGAATAAAGCTTCAACAACCCCCTATCAATTACTAAAGTTTTACTTTACGGTAAAACTCTTAAAGAAATTTATAACTCAAGATTTAAGTCAAATAAAACTCAAGGAGTTGATCGTCTCAGTGGAATTCAGTTCGAAAGACAGTCAAAAGAACAGATTAAGATAATCCGTGAGAAGTGTCTCGCTGGTACTTACAAGTTTTCACCTTATCTTGAATTATTACGCTCTAAAGGAAGAGGAAAACTTCCTAGAGTACTAGCTGTTCCCGCAGTACGGGATCGAATTGTTCTGTACGCTCTAAAGGAAATCCTGATTAAAGTGTTTCCTGAGTCAATTCCACGAGATCTCGCTAATACTTATATTTACAAAATTAGTGATTTTGTTAAGGATAAAAATCCCTCAAGTATAGGGGTTTTTCGGGCAGGTATAGAAAGTTTTTATGATTCAATAGATAGGGAGAAATTGCTAGCAAAGCTGAGCATTAGAATAAAGTCAAATAAAATTTTGACTTTGATTAAACGAGCGATCGAATCTCCAATTGTTCCTCAAGGCTATAAAAAAGTGGATTTGGAGAAATATTCCTCAGGCAAAAGCGTACCTCAAGGGCTATCTATCTCAAATATACTTGCGGTTATCTAAGCCAATGCGCATCTAAATTGCATTAATAGCATTCCCCTTATTTTTGATGCTTCTTTCCCAATTTATAATTAAATCACCCTCATTCAGTAGTTTATTGACAAGGGCTTCTAACTCTTCAATTGATTTAAACAAGCGATTAGAGATAAATTCTTTCGCTGAGTGACAAACCAACTCTGCCAGATTGTAGTCAGGGCTATATACAGGTAGGAATTCTAAAATCAGATTAGGCATCTTCTTCTTTATTATCTCTAAAATATCCTGGCGTTTGTGAATACGGGCATTGTCCAGAATAATTATGATTTTTGGTCCATTTTGTTCAAAATCATCTATATCATGCCCTGTTTCTGCCCACTCATTTTTGAGTTCCTGATAAAATCCTTCAAGAACACTCATGAAACTCTCTCCAGTACCTTTTGAAATGAAGTCAACGATTCTTTTTTGTCAGAAAATCGCACTCCTCCCATAGCACTAAATTGCCCCTTTCTGCGTCGTCCCGAAACCTTATTTCGGCTACCTTTCTTAGTCCATCTCCGTCTTCTAATTACTCTTAAACTAAATCCAGTCTCATCCCAAAACCATACTTGAAGTCGTTCTGGAGATTCTTTCGTAATACGTAAATACTCTTCTAGCTTAGCTTTGAATAGCTTTCTTTCCTCTGGATCTTGCTTGTCTTCAAGGCTGTATTTCGACCAGACATAAACGTATTTTTTTTACTGAGAATCCTCCTAATCTGACTCCGACTTAATTTTATCCCTGTCTCCTTCTCTAAATAAGTTGCACGTCTCTGAGCGGTCCAATTGCCAAATTCATAACCGTATTCTTGGGGTTCTTTATCGATTACTTCTAGCAGCAAATTGATATACTCTTCTGTCGCTTTATGGTAGTTGCCTGCCATTCTTTCATCCATTAGACTGTCTAAGTTACTTGGGTCTCCATGGGAACACCAACAAGCAACTTTTCGTAATGAACAACCTAAAAGATCTGCTATTTCTTGTTGTGTTCTTACAGCATTCCTTAATAGCAGAATTAGAATTCTTTCTCGAATCTCAGGATGCTCATGAAACTTGAATTGTCGCTGCAACTCAAGTTTCTCTTCTGGGGTTAAATAATTCTCAATTGCCATATTAAATCCAAAAGGTCTATCATCAATTACATGCAATTTAGATGCTTAACAGCTTACGACCCATCAAAATTTTCCTGGCGGAACGCTAGTCAAAGTTGGAGAAATCACTACCCAGTTGTGGCGTGAAGAGTGGATGGATAAATCGGTGACTTTTCCACTCTTCCGCACGCTGTTGTGGTTGACCCATCTAAAAATCGCTCTATGAACGCCCAGTGTCATGAGTGGTGTATTCAAGCAAGGGCAAATCTGAGTCAACCCCATGCCGTACTCCTGTCATCACCATTCTCACCCCTCCCTGCGGTGCCAGGGTAAACCCGCGCCGTTGGCTTTTGAGCGGTTGAGTCTCCAGTAACGCCAGTTCGCATCTGGACAGAACCCTGGCAAGGACAAGTTTCATTTCTAACTGTGCCAGCGCATAGCCCAGGCAGCGACGGTTGCCCCCACCAAAGGGCAAGTACTCGGCAGGTGAATACTGCCGCTCAAGAAAGCGCTCTGGCTTAAACTGCTCAGGGTTGGGATACAGGTCTTCTCGGTAATGCACCAGATAAACACTGGGTAATAAGTTGGTTTCGGCATCATACTTGCGTCCTGCAATTTCCATGGCTGATTTGGGAATGCGCGGAAAAATTGCGGGCAGGACTGGGTACATCCGCAAGGTTTCCTGACACACCGCACTCAGATAGGGCAGTTGGGCGATTTTGAATGGGTCAGTACTGGTTCCAACACTGTTCAGTTCATTCAGTAACTTTTGCTGGATGTCTGGATGTTGGTGGATTTGGTAAAATGCCCAGGCAAGGATGGTGGCAGTGGTTTCATGACCGGCAAATAGCAAGGTCAGCAGTTCATCTCGCAATTCTGGGTCGGTCATTGCCTGTCCATTTTCATCCCGCGCTGCCATCATCAGGGTCAGGATGTCCGTGCGTCCTTCCTGCGACTGCGATCGCCGCTCTTCAATCTCTTCCTGCAATAGGGTATGGATGCGTTGCTGCCGCTGTTTCATGCGTCCCCAGGGAGACCATGCGCCCCAGTCGTACTGCAAAAATTTTAGAAACAACATGCTGGAACGGAGCGGCGAGTCTGTCATGTTGATCCAGTCGGTCAGGAGCGGTTTGATTTGTTGATATCGGCTTCCCTGGCTGAGACCAAAGACAACCTGCAAAATCACCTCCAGGCTGATCTGTTGCATGGCACTGCGGACAGTGAATGGCTGTCCAACCGGCAAACGGTTGATGAAATGGTCAGTAATCAGGCAGATCTGTTTGGCGTAGGACTGGAGCCGTTCTCCGTGAAAGGAAGGCATGAGTAGTTTCCGTTCCCGGCGGTGGCGATCGCCGTCCAACACGATCAGCGAATTCTGTCCTAAAAGAGGCTCTGCCAGCTTATTTCCACGACCCACATCAAACTGCTTTGGGTCCTGGCTAAAGATCTCCTGGATCGCCTGCGGATCTCCGACAATAACGAAGGTGCCCAATTTGCCAAGGTTCATAGTGAAGGTATCACCGTACTTTTGGCTCATCTTCTGGCTGAAGCGGATCGGATCAGAGATCCAATTTAAAAGTTGCCACCAGGATGGGCTATCAATGCGGTTTGGGAGAGGATTCATAAGGGTTTACCTGCCAGCTTCTGGTTATAACACTCTGCTTAATTCTGTCTGAACTACTGTATATTAAAAGCCAGGAATACCTATTAGTCATGGAATTAGAACTGGCTGCGATCGCTCCGACTTCTGAGACCTAACCCTCCTTTGCTACGTGAGAATGGGGAGTGCGGTCTATTTGTTAGTCAAAATATCGAGTTAATGAATGGAACTTGATACTGCACTAGAATTTACCGATTCTCTAGTTTTTGCACATACGGGCAAATATCTCAGTGATTTGCAACGATCTGTATTCCGTGCGTCGTGGCCCCTGAAAACCCAGAGCTATGACCAGATTGCTGAAACTTACGGATATTCGCCTAACTACATCAAGCAAGATACGGGTCCCAAGTTGTGGAAGTTGCTGTCAGAGGTTTTAGGGGAAAAGGTCAGTAAAACGAATTTCAAGTCTGCGATCGAACGGCGCTGGCATTTAAGTTCAGCGAGTACTGCCCAGCCCGCTCCTCTACCAATTCAAGATAGCAAGCCCCCAGTCCCTTCCGAAACCAAACGTTCCAGCTTGCGCCAGGATTGGGGAGAAGTGGTGGACGTGTCCGTTTTTTATGGACGCACTGAAGAATCTGCCCAGCTCCAGGAATGGATTGTCAAAGATAACTGTCGATTGGTTGCTGTTTTAGGCATGGGTGGGATTGGTAAAACTGCCCTATCGATCAAGCTGGCACAACAAGTTCAAGATCAATTTGAACGAATTATCTGGCGATCGCTGCGAGACGCGCCATCGGTTGAAGATGTTCTGTCTGACTTACTGCAATTTTTGAGCCAAAGTGAGCAAACTGATTTGCCAGAGGATACCGCCAGTCGAGTGGTGCGGCTGGTTCAAGAGTTACGCATGACGCGCTGTTTGGTCATTCTAGATAATGCCGAATCCGTTTTACAGAGCGGCGACTGTGTCGGGCAGTACCAGGCAGGCTATGAAGGGTATGGAGAACTGCTCCATCATCTTGGTGCGGATCTGCACCAAAGCTGCGTGATGGTAACGAGTCGGGAAAAGCATAAGGAAATTGCTTTATTAGAAGGGGAAACCCTACCGGTTCGTTCACTCCAGCTAAAGGGCTTAAACGTTGAGGAAGGGCAAGCCATTTGTAAACTCAAGGGCAGCCTGATGGGTGCGGCGGCGGAATGGCAACGCTTAGTAGAACGCTACGACGGCAATCCCCTGGCATTGAAGATTGTTTCGACGACGATTCAAGAGTTATTCGATAGTGATATTTCGGAATTCTTGCACCAGGGAACCTTCGTTTTTGATGATCTGGGCGAATTGTTGGATCAACAGTTCAATCGCCTCTCAGAGTTAGAGCAGACCATTTTGTATTGGCTTGCGATCAAGCGGGAGCCAGCCTCACTCGCGGGGGTAGAGGATAGTATTGTGTCGCCCTTATCGAAGCGGGAACTGATGGAGGCGGTTAAGTCTCTGGGGCGGCGATCGCTGCTGGAGAAATATGGGGCGAGTTTTTCCTTACAACCTGTGGTGATGGAGTACATTACTGATCGCCTGATTCAGCACATTTGTGCCGAGGTTTCTACGGGGCAGCTTGCCTTGTTCCAAAGTCATGCCTTGATCGAAGCGCAAGCCAAGGAATACCTGAGAAATATTCAAACCAGCTTTATCCTGAAACCGATTGGCGATCGACTCCTGTCTAGCTTGAAAAAGAATGCCGTCACCCAACTCAAGCAAATCCTCACCGCCTTACGAGATGACTCAACCCTGGAACCGGGGTACGCCGGTGGTAATGCCATCAATCTCCTTTGCTTGTGGGAAACGGATTTAAGCGGTGAAGATTTTTCCCATCTCACCATCTGGCAGGCATATCTGCAAAACGTCAACCTGCACCAGGTCAATTTTACTGGCGCAGATTTAGCCAGATCCGTGTTTGCTCAGCGGTTAACCAGTATTGGGTCGGTTGCATTTAGCCCAAACGGTGAATTACTGGCGACCGGGGATGCCAGTGGAGAAATTCGGCTGTGGCAGGTTGCCGATGGCAAACAACTAATCACCTGTAGGGGACATTCTGGCTGGGTGCGTTCCGTGGTTTTTAGCCCCGATGGGGCAACCCTGGCAAGTGCCAGTAGCGACCAGACAATTCGGCTGTGGGATGTCAGCAGTGGAAACTGCTTAAAAGAACTACGGGAGCATTCGAGTTGGGTCCGTTCTGTCACCTTTAGCCCCGATGGGACAACCCTGGCGAGTGGCAGTGGAGACAAAACAATTAAACTGTGGAATGCTCAGACGGGGGAATGCCTCAAAACCCTTGAGGGACATAGCCATTGGGTCTGGTCTGTGACATTTAGCCCGGATGGACAATGGCTGGCAAGCGGCAGCGAAGATAAAACAATTAAACTGTGGGATGCTCAGACGGGTGAGTGTGTGAACAGTTTGCAGGGACATACCCTCTGGGTTCGTTCTGTCGTCTTCAGCCCCGATGGTCAAACGCTCGCCAGTGGCGGCGGGGACAACACTATTAAGCTTTGGGATCGGGCGACAGGGGAATGTCTCCAGACGTTTGAGGGCCACAGCCATCGAGTTCGTTCTGTCGTCTTCAGTCCGCAAGGGGATATTTTGGCAAGCGGCAGCGGTGATTATACGGTCAAGTTATGGGATATCAGTACGGGGCAATGCTTGAAAACCCTGTATGGGCATAGCAATCGCCTGGAGTCGATCGCCTTCAGTCCCGATGGAGTGACCCTTGCCAGTGTGGGGGAAGACCGCACCATGCGGCTGTGGGATACCACTACCGGACAATGCCTCAGAACCTTGCAGGGGTATGCAACCTGGGTGCAGTCCGTGGCGTTCAGTCCGGATGGTGCCACCTTAGCCAGTGGCAGCGAGGATCATCAGGTAAGGTTGTGGGACGTGGATAGCGGGGAATGCCGCAGGACGTTGAAGGGGCACCAGGGCTGGGTTTGTTCAGTTGCCTTCAGTCCTGATGGAATGACCTTAGCCAGTGGCAGCAGCGACTACAAGATTAAGTTGTGGAATGTCTATACGGGGCAATGCATCCGAACCTTGCAGGGGAATCGCTGGATTCGGGCGATCGCCTTCAGCCCGAATGGTGACACCCTTGCCAGTGGCAGCGGCGACCATCTCTTAAAGCTATGGGATGTGCAAACAGGAGCCTGCTTAAAAACCTTTTCCGGGCATACGGGGTGGGTTTGGGCGATCGCCTTCAGTTCCGACGGGCAAACCTTAGCCAGTGGCAGCTACGACAAAACCATCAGACTATGGCATGCCAGTAGCGGCGAATGCCTCAACATTTTGTCTGGTCACGCCAGTTGGGTCCAGACCGTTGCCTTCAGTTCCGTTGACGTTATGCCGTTCTCCTCTGGAGACGCTACGCGAAGCAGGGGGCAGATCTTAGCCAGTGGCAGTTGTGACAATACCATCAAGCTATGGGATGCGCAAACAGGAGAGTGCCTTAAAACCCTATCTGGGCATACAAGCTGGATTCAGACCGTCGCCTTCAGTCCAGATGGGCAGATCTTAGCCAGTGGCAGTTGTGACAATACCATCAAGCTATGGGATGTGCAAACAGGAGAGTGCCGACAGACTTTCCAGGGACATCTCAGTTGGATCTGGTCGGTTGCCTATGCGCCAGACGCAAGCTTCGCCAACCAACCAACCAACCAACTTTTAGCCAGCGGATCTCAAGACGAAACCATCAAACTTTGGGATCTGAAGACAGGTCATTGCCTTAAAACCCTGATTGCTAGAAGACCCTACGAAGGGATGAATATTACAGATGTGAGAGGGCTGACGGATGCTCAAAAAGCGACCTTGAAAGCGTTAGGTGCCGTTGAGTACTAAGCTTTCTGGTTCAGTTTTGGTTTACGCCAGAGTCGGATACCAATTAACCCGATGCCAACTAAGGAAGCCAGAACTGTTGAAGGTTCAGGCACGGCTGCTACAGTAGCTTGATTTGAACTGAACTTGACTAAAACCAGAGAGGTCGGAGTCGTAAAAGAGCGGGAAAGGCTACCCTGAATTGAGGCAGAGGCAAAAGCTTGATTGTCCCCTAAGAAATTATCCAGAGATGTCTGGTTGAAATTGAAGGTGATCCCAGCACTCTGGTTCACGGTCAGCGCATTGCTGGTACCGGATGTTCCTAAATTACCGGCGATCGCTAAAAAATCCAGGAGAGTCAAATTGTTGGGGTCAGAGGCATCATATAAGCCGAGATTGATGTTGCCGATCGCAGTAGCCGTCTCAATTTCGGGCCGATCAATTGCGGTATTTAAATTAAATGCCGTATTGAAATCAAACGAAAATGTTTCTCCACTGTCCATCTGAAAGCTGTAGCCAATCACTTGCGCAACACTCTCCGCCAGCCCAGAGTAGTTCTCACCACTGCCACTCACCACACTTGAAGAAAACCCATTCGCCTGCGAGTTCAACTGATTGAATTGATCGGTCAAAAACGTTGCATTTGCGTTCGCATTACTGGTAACCGTGCCACCAGGAGCGAGGGATTCTGTATTGGCACCCTGAAGCGCCTGAACATCTAGCGGCAACTTGCTAAAGTTATTGACTGTAAAGGTTCCCTCAGAACTGGACAACGTAAATGCCCAACCTGGAATTGCCAACAGAACACTTGTGCCAAGCGATGTGGCAAGGGAGACAACAATCCGAGGGACACAGAAACGATTGATCATAAACACCTCAACAGTTTTCAATGAATTCAGCCTTTCTTCACTGTTTCCTTAGCATCTGTCACCCGCGCCGTTGCTGATTCTGGGGATGAATTTGGAATTGGATGAGTAGCAACAACGTTTCCATTCATCCTGCCAATCAGCAGTACCGTCACCGGCTGTAGAGTCTACTGTGGCTGTGAAGTCGTCGCACTATTTTGATTGAATTCCAGCACAGCCGGTTTCTTTTTAACCTGTGCTTCTAACGGACGCACTTTTTCAACCAGTTTAACAAACTGGGTATAATCAGGCACTTTAGCACTGGGAAGATAGCCTGCATCTTCCACAATACTTGCCGTTGCCTGACTCATGGCTTTCTTAATTTGTTCCTGATTGTTGATATCGACCGTGGGTGCCACTAAAACTACGCCAACAGGAACAGGGCGGCTCCTGTGCAAAACTCGAAACTTTGTCGTCCCAAACTGGTTGCGATATTGCTGAAACTCCTGTTCAGATAAAGCTCCAACATCAACAACACCCTGGCTGAGCCACTCCAGAATAGTTGCTGGCGTGGGTGAGAAGCGGATTTCCTTGAGCGTTAAGCCATACAGATCATAGAGGGGCAAATAATATCCAGCAGCAGAACCGGGTTGTCCCAGGGCAATGACTTTGTTTGCCAGATCGGGAATGCCTTGTAGGGGACTGTCATCTCGGACGAGCAGCACCGATCGCAAGTTGTTCAACCCTTGTAGCGGAAAAATCGGAGTATATTGATTTTTGCCAATGGCGATCGCGGCTAAACCCGGAGGCGCAAACACGACCGACCAGTTTTTGCTATTAATCTGTTGAACCGCTTGCAGTTCATTCAGTGCAGGTTCAAGTTCAATAATTTTGTGAGTCTGCTTTCCCAGGTATTCCTTAAAGTTTTCATACTTATCTAGCGACTGGGCACCTGCATCATAACTAACGATGCCAACAATCCATCTTTCGACAGGAACTGAATTATTTTGACTACAGCTCGAAAACCCTAATGCAACTAACAGAAAGGACTGGGCGAGAAGGAAACGACGTAAACGCAAAGGTAACCGCATATCTTTATTGGCAAAAAATCACAGAACTGTACTTCATGCAACTGAGAACCGCCCGGTTGTTAGCTTCAGCAGATTAAAAGGTTTGGCTAGGGATACAGATTGGGAATTAAGGTCTGATAGGTTCTCTGACACTCTAATTTCCACTTCTACTGAGCTTACCTGTCAGTTTAATGGTGTTGTCAACTTAAGACAGACTCCGTTCAAAAAAATATATCATCCAACACAGGCTGCTAAACCTTCTTAAATACGGTTTGAAAATAGCACCTCAACTTTCCTGAACTCTTCTGAACTCCCCTCATGTTTTCAAAGCATTTAAGCGAATTGAACTCCTGGATTTACCTCAGCTTTCCTAGATTGTGGTTAGCCTGAACCCTGCCTATATGATCGGCTCCAGAATTCCTAGTGCATGGAATTTTCCTCATGTCTACTTGGATATTTAAGATTTATTTTGTGTTAGCCCAACCTCACAAGTTCCTCACACCTCTCAATCAATATGATTTTTAGGTACTCTCTCAAGATCCTAATTCATCAGAAACCCAGAAAACTCTAAGAGAATAAGGGAGGTTTTACTATGCAAGCCCGAAGTGAGACTACTTCTCCTGAGCGTGAAGGTGAAAATATGCATCCAGCATTTCAAGCTTTTGTGGATGTTAGGGGGCGACCAGCAATTTTTCTGCTCATGCCTAATGAGGAATTAACTTGGAAACATGCATTTGCAATTCGTTCTGTTTTAAAGAATAGGTACTTTGAAGATCTTGATTTAGTTGTTCATTCCTTTGGTGGCTTGAGCGATGCAGCCTATCTCATTATTCAAATATTGCGATTGCACACTAAGAAAATAAATGCCTGTGTACCTCTATTTGCAAAGAGTGCAGCAACTCTTCTGTGTATTGGTGCAGATAACATTGTGTTAGATGAATTGGCTCAACTTGGACCTCTCGATCCCCAAATTTATATAGGTGAAGGAGAGCGTACATCTGCACTAAATGCTTTCAAAAATCTCGAAGAGCTAACAACATTTTCAAAGGATACTCTACATGATGTTGCTAAGATGCTGGCTCAATCGACGGAGCTAATTGTGGATGACTGTATTAAACATGCAATAAATTTTGTTCAGGTTGTGAGTGGACCTCTTTTCACCAAGCTTGACTTGAAGAAACTGGGTGACTATAGCCGTGCATTGTCTGTAAGCAAAGAATACAGTAAGCGTCTTTTGCAGCATTTTGATAATTGGAGTCCGGAAAAAACAAGGGATGTAATTCAAAAACTGGTTTACGGCTATCCATCACATGGCTACGTGATTGATTACTATGAGCTAAAAGCCTTAGGTTTACAAGTTGATTTGTTTTCGGAGCAAGAAAGAATTGTGGTTGAAGATCTATTTCATCACTGCTTGACTGACGAAGAGATAGAAACTAGTCCCCAGACAACAATTAAGCTTTTAGAACCTTCTACTATCTCTAATACTCAGACAATATCAGCAGATATAATACCTATTGATTCACCTGTTTTGCTGACACCAAATACTCAGAATAACTCACAAATATCATCTTTAACCAATGTGTAGCAAACAGATCTGAGGAGTGATTTACTCCATTGTCTTTGTCCAAAAAATAGAGATAGGGAGGATGACTATAATTACTTTAATCTTAAGGCGGCATAACAATCCTGCTGGAGCGGACTGGAAGGAGATCTTGGATGGATCGCAAAGGCTGCTTGCAGCCGCTCAGCAGGAACGTTAGCTTGCCTTAATCCCTGGCTAGGGCAGGTATGCCGAACTTGTCTGTCGTGTTTCACGCTCCCAATCGAGTTTTCTAAACAATATTGTGTTTCAGGATACAGATTTGCAAGTCTTGAAAGAAAATGAGTTTTTGCCATGAAACTCAGCCACACAATTTACAGTGTGAGTCATATCGAGTTAAGACACCCTCTTTTTTGTAAAAAAACATACAAAAACCGCCTCATTTGTTTTTTGGATTCTGCATGTAAGATAAAGACTCTATTCTCTATTGGGATTAAAATCATGACTTTTCAATATGCAGATCGAGCTTTCTTAGGTTTTCAAGACTACATTGATCACTATGCAAAAGGATCAGTCTTTAGTTCAGACTCGACACCTTTGTATGCTCATCCTGTGGATTCATGGATTCTCCGAACTCTAAACGCTACTCCAGTCAAAGCAGTTATTAATAAAGCTATTGAAGCGTATACTAGTTTCCAATTTGGGCATGATCTCACTAGCAGCATTTTTATTGACCAAAAATCATTTCCCGAACTGTTTAAGGTTTTATCTCATTGTTCGAGGACTTTAGGCATCCCAATACCTCATGCAGTTGCCCGCAACGATATTGCTTTATTCAATGCATATACTGCTGGTACTGACGAATATGCGTTCATTAATATTTCAACCGGATTATGCCAGTTCTACACGCAAGAAGAGGCTTGCTTTGTAATTGGTCATGAATGCGGACATATTGCTTCTGGTCACATGGTATACCATACTCTAGTAACAGTCCTCACTGAAGCGACTCTAGGAGGACTTGGTTTTTTAGGCGGAATATTAAGGGCAACAGCGGGGCTTCCACTGATGGCATGGTCACGTCGCTCTGAGATCACAGCCGACCGAGCAGGATTGCTCTGTTGTAATGATATTAAAGTTGCTGAAAGAGCTTTGTTACGTCTGGTATCGGGCATCGCAGATGTAGATCGTGTTGATCTTGAAGACTATCTCCGAAAAGCTAAAGAAGTAAGAAAATATCATCAGCTATCGGAGTTGCACGAGTTTTTTAGCAGCCACCCAGAGATTCCTAAGCGTATTGAAGCTTTAAGGCTCTTTTCAAGCTCTGAACTTTACTATGCTCTCTCTGGAAAACCAAGACCAGCAGGGAAAGTTCTTTTGAATCAAGATGAATTGAATCGGCAAGTCAATAACATTGTTAAACCCTAACTACTTGGAGTGAAGCTCATGCCTACTTCTGTAGCAGCAAAGTCCGATGACAATATCCTAAGTTTATTACAGGAAATTGAATCTATTGCCAATTTTCTAGAGGATCTAGAAACATGCGATTTGCTTAAAACCATAAAACACCAGATTGGCAAATCCAAATTACAACTCTTAGTAGTTGGCTCTTCGGGTACAGGACGCTTCTCTGTTACTAATTCTCTTTTAGAGCAACCTGTTTTTTTACCGCCATCTTCAATACCACGAGCAGCAGTGAGTATAGATATTAGTCACGGAGAAACATTGAGTATAGAGGCTGATTATAGCGATAGAAATGGAGCCTCAATCCCTTTTGAGGAATTAAAATCTTTTTTAATCAACAAAAGTAAAGAAACTAGTGATTGCACAAGAATCAACATTAAAGCTAACTTTAAAATTCTGAAAAACTGCAATCTTCATATTGAAGATATCGGCGTTGAAAGATCAGTTATTGACTGGAAAGAACTACTATTTAGATCTGATTACGTGTTTTTGATTTTAAGATCAACAGCACTATTGGCTGAGCGCGAACGGCAGTTTATTAAGGAGATTTTGCAACCAAACTTTGGGTTGGAAAGAGTAACGATTGTCCTAAATCACATCGATCTAGTGCCTGATGATGAGCGTTCATCAATATCTGAATTGGTCAGAACTTTTCTGGGAACCTTTGAAAGCCAGCCTTTGTTATTGGAATTCTCTGCAATTCAAGCTCGAAAAGCGATGGAAGTGGGTAATCCCTTGTCCGATAGCAACTATTCAACCTTACATAACCTGATTCAATCTGATCTAATTGAAAGGCAACCTTCACTGAAAGCCTCTGCCATACAGCAAGCAATAGAGATATGTCTTCAACACATAGCAGCAAGAGCTAATAGCCAGAAAGCTATTCTCTTAGTTAGCGAGACAGACATCCGAAAAGCATTAAACAAAATTGAGCAGCAGAATCATTGGATTCAGAAGCGAATTCAAAGCTCTCACAACAAGATAGAACTATATTTGAATACATTACTTAAGGAAGAACTGTTCCAAGACATTGAAGGTTTTAGTCGAGCGCTGCAAAAACAGATTTCCAAAGAAGTTGTGCCTATGGAAAATGTTACGTTCATCAAAAAACATTTACCTGGATACCTTGAGGCTGTATGGGGAGAGTTCTTTCAATCACAACTGCTTGAAATCAAGAATAAACTTTTGAATGAGGTTAAACAGATTAGATCTACAGTTGAAGAGGATTTGAAAGCACTAATCATAGATGAGGAAATTGATTTTTCAAATTTGCTGGATGAATTTAATGTGCTCCCAGCTAGTTTAAGCAATTTCCTAATGCCTAAAAGAAGTAAGAATCAAGTAGGTCTAGTAGCTACAGGATTACAGTTAAGTGGATTCCTTCTACTGATTACTAATTTACCACTAGGTCTTGGTGCGATCGGCTCCGGGCAGATTATCCGCATTCTTAATAAAAAAGGTATGGATGCAGCGGATAAGCAGGCAATTCTCAACTCAGTTGATGAGGCAATTCTAGATTTAGAAAATTTCATCAAACAACAAATTCAGTCTGAATTTACAGAACTCACCGATAAATTAAAAGTAGAGACAACAAATTTATATAATACGGGAATTGTAAGGGTCCGTTCAGTCCTAGAACAATCTTTAGAATCATATCAAGAGATAAAAGCTAATGAAAAAAAAATAGAGCATTTACTAAATGTTACGATTCCTGCTTTGAGAGAGGGCTTAGCCGCGATGCAATAAACAAAGCCGATACAAAATCTTCAATTGGTAATGAATTTAATTGATGACTATTAAGCAGTTTATAAGGAGATATTGTCATGACTTCTCAGCAAGCCTCGACCAACAACCCTGTCTCTTCCGAATTGCAGCAGGATCACGGCACTCAAGGGTACAATCGCATTAAAGCCAAGATTTCTACTCTTGCTTCTGTTTTAGAAGATAGTGCTGTTCTTATAGGCAGTAAACAAAGCAGTACAGTTAATCTAAAGCTCGGTGGAGTATTCAATCAATCTGGCTTAAACCTCTTAAATGAGTCAGAAAATTTGTCTAAGTATGCTCATGACATACGTCAAGGCATTTTTAAGGTAATTGTTCTTGGCGAGTTTAAACAGGGCAAGAGTACTCTGCTTAATGCAATTCTTGGTACTAAAACTCTACCTGCAAAAGCAACTCCTACAACTGCTATTATTACTGTTTTAGTTTATGGCAGTAGCAAGAATGTACTGATCTATGAAACAGGAAAAGACACACCTCGAAACTTATCCTGGGATGATTTTACACAAGAATTTAAACTAACAATACAAGACATCGAACTTCTTGATAAAGAAGGTTATTTAGATAGGTTTAAAGATATCGAGTATGCGCTAATAGAATGCTCAAACACTTTATGCGAGAATGGGGTCAGGTTGATTGATTCGCCAGGATTAGGAGAACAAGCAAGCCGCACAAAACTCTCTACAGGCTATTTGGAAAAATCTCAAGCTGTAATTTTTGTGCTTAATGCCACTCAAATCCTGGGAGATAAAGAAGTAGAATTTATTGAAACCAAATTAGGCTCAGGTCGCCTTGAAAACGTTTTCTTTGTTGTTAATTATATCAACCGCATTGAAGATGAGGAAGGCGTTGATGAAGTAAAAGACTGGGTATGTATTAAACTTAGACATCATTTTTTTGATAAGAATGGTCAATTTGACGAAGATCTTTATAAAAGGCGGGTCTTTTTCGTTAATGCCAAGGGAGCCTTAGATGCAAAAATCTCTGGTTCTGAAGCTACGACTCAACTAAATGACTCTGGAGTTCCTGCCTTAGAGAAGGAATTAGAGATTTTTTTGACTAGTGATGCTAAAGATGCTGTTGCATTGGAAGAAACTCTAAAAAAACTACATGGAATCATTCAGACTTCTCGTGATGCAATTGATGACGAGAAAATAAGGGTGGAACAACCGATTGCTTTACTAGAGAAGAATCGGATGCTAGCCGAAGAGAAACTGAAAGAATTAGAAAATGAAAAGCTAAAAATTGAAACAACAATAAGTCGTTTTGGTGAAGTCATTGGAGGCAAACTATTCGGAAACCTAATGCTTTTTGTAAATGAATTGAAAGATACATGGGATACTGACTCCAAAACTCTCATGAATATTGATGAAGTTGGTTTTTGGACTATTTTAAAATCTAGCGTTTCTGGTGGAGCCAAAGAGAAAATTAAAACTGTCATTGAGCGAGAGGTTGACAAATATCTTCAAGAAAAGCTACGCCAATGGGCTGAACAAATTCCAACCTTGATTCAAGAAGATACTGAAAGGATGAAAGCTGAGCTAGAGATCAAACTTGAGGACTTTCAGAAGGGATTAGCTCAGGTAAATAGTATATTCTCGACCGGAAAGCTTTTAGGGAGTTATGAGTTAGATACTGAAAAAGGTAAATTTAGCAAAGCTGTTCAAGGCTTTGTGAATGTCCTTTTCCTCGATCCAAGCGGTTTGACAGGTACTCTTATGGGTGGAGGCAATTGGGGTAGTTTTCTCATGAGGAGTTTGACCGATCTCTTCATTTTCGGTGTGGTTTCTTCAATCGCAACTCCTATCGTTGGGTTTATTGTGTATGCCATTCTTGAGTTAATTCACATGGGCATTCAACAAAGTAGCTTTAAGGATCGCTTATTGAATACAATCGGGGAGAAGGTTCATGCCACCTTGCCCACTGAAATGGCAAAACAACAAGATGCCATCCGTCAAAAGGTTCAGCAACAATTCAACTCCAGTGCAAGGCATCTTACTGATAAGCTACAAGCGGAAATCGATCAGATCAGAACAAGACAGCACCAACTAATTGAGGAAATGCGGCAGGAGAGTTTTTCTGCTGAGCAGGAAAAGATGCGTCTAGACGCCATCTCGCGCAAGCTGGCTGAACTTTTTTACATTGCTGGTCAAGCTTCTGGGAAAACTCCTGCTGAGGTCGCTAAGCTCTTAGGAGATGAAATCTCTTTTACGCAAATACAAGTAAATGTCTAGGAGAATTTGAAAGATGAATTCTCCATACAATTCTCTTGCACCAGGTTCTTATCTAAGTTCTTTAGATACTTACTTTGTTGACTTACCTGATAATGGAATACCAAAGGAAGCGAAGGAACTTATTCAACCTGTTTTGGAATTTCGTACAGTTCTTCAAAGAGAGAAAATACATATTACTCTTTTAGGAGTTTTTAAGGCAGGAAAATCAACCTTTCTTAATGCTTTGCTCGGTTCTAGAGTCGTCCCATCAAGAGTCAATCGTGCTACAGGCGTTGTTACTAAGATTAGCTACGCTTCTCAACCATCAGCAACTATTTCTTTAAAGACTTCAAATGGTGATTTTTCTGAGCAAGAAATCGCCTTCAGCAATCTAGATAAATATATTTTACTTGACCTTTCAGAAGGCAGCTCAGAGCCTCCAGAGGGAATTGAAGAAGTTAGAATAAAGTTTCCCTTTTTCTTCTGTAACCAATGCTGTGTATTTGTTGATACTCCAGGTTTGGAAGATACTTCGCTTCTAAATGCAAGAACTTATCAGGAGGTTGAAAAATCAGATTTAGTTATTATGATCTTACTGGCTGATAAGTTGTTATCGGAAGTTGAAAAGGAAGCTGCAAGAGAAATTCATGAGCTCCTTGATGGCAATATTGTTTTTGTCATAAACCGCTTAGGTTTAACCGAACAAGAAGATAGAGATGTACTTTTTGAATGGGCAGAAGCAACTCTTGTAGGGTTAGAGAATCCTCTCGTTGATCGCTTATGTCTTTTTACGGCAGATGCGAAAACCACCTTAGAAGCAAGAGCAGATAACTTACTTGACGAGAACTATTTTGGAGATCTTATTGCATTTCAGCGATGGTTGGAAGTGCTGCTTAATACACCAGCTTGTGAGAAGATGGCAATTATTTCTAGATTAGGGATTTTGAATAATCATCTATTCAAGGCTCGTTCAATATTAAATACGCAACTTGCTGAACTAGAACCTAATGTTCAGTTCTTAAAGCAAGAACAAGAGAGAACTTATGTTAAAGAGCTAGCTAGCCTAAGAAACCAAGTTGCAGAAGATCGCTTACATGTTAGTCAAGTGTATAGTGAGATTTATAAGTTAGGAGACTCTTTTATTAATGATTGTGTTCAAAATGCCAAACAAATAATGAACACCTCTTCCGATTGGTCAACCAATCTGAAAAACTGCTTTTCTAAAGCAATCTCAGACTATGCTCGGCAGGTACACCAAAAAGTTAAAATTGCTGTAATTCAAACGCCTGTGGAGATTCCCGATTTCACTATCAGTTCTTATAGCGTACCAATTCCAGAATTAGGTAATGCAACAGGGACTGGAGTAAAAGGTTGGTTTCGTAGAAACTTCTTAGAGGAGGATGCAAAGAAAAGAGCTGCCGACTCCATCGAACAGGCATCTCGTGGAATGTTGGCAATACTCTATGCGAAGGCAAGTCAGTATGTTGAAGAGGTTGATCGGCTCCTTGCCTCTTATAGCGATTCATATACCCCCTCTATTTACAATCTAGATTATCAAACAGCACAGCAGCTTCTACAAGGTTACGGTGCTCTAGTTGATTGGTGTGAACAATTTCAGAGTGGGATCAACAATATTAGGGAAAAAATTAAAGGAGAACTCAAGATGAGTTGGGAATCAGAATTTTCTGCACAATGGCAAACTTTTTGGGATATCCTTGAAAACCGTATTCGTCGAGAAATAGCAAGCAGTGGGTCGGTAGACTTAACGTGGCTCAACTCAGTCATTCAGTCTGAAGTAGACAAGTGGTCTATGAGTAGCCATTATAATGGAGCTTGGTTGCGAAACCTAAAGCGGGTAAATCCTTCACTAGGAGACAGTTTTCAAAGTACTATCGAGCAACTGCGATTAGACAAACTGGAAATTCCGGGCAACAAAGGATTTCTTCTATATATCCCTATAGTAATTGCTTTAGTTGTTCTCGTTGTTTTTATCCTGCGTTGGCAGGGTGTTGCTCTAACAGGTCAAGTTATTGGTGCAGGGGTAGTTTTCCTAGTTGCACTTCCTCTTTTAATTGCTCTTGAAGCTCGTCGGAGTAAACAGAAGGCAGAACTTTTGATCAAGATGGTGCAAGAAAATCTTGATCCTTTGAAACAAAAGTTGCTTGATGTTGTGATGAAAGCGGATCAACTGAGTAGTGAAAGTGTCTAAGTTTGGCAGTTTGTATTTTGTCCTAGATAGTTTTGAGGCAAAAACTAGACAAGTAAAAGTACAAGTACTAAACCGTTGCTGAGTCAACCAGGCAAGCTAACAACGCCCATGCACACCGACCGCCGAAAGTTGATCGGTTATGATGCAAAGGTTATCTGCGGCGGGTGATGGGCAACGTTAGACCGACAATTCTCTTGTTGGGGTGTGTAGCGAAAGGTTGCCTGTAAGTTGCGATACTCAAGTAGGCGTAAGTTTTTAGTTCGGGCGTTGTTTGGAAATTGTTGCGGGGGCGATTGCGCCTAAAGCCCGTGAGTTGGCTATAATAACCCACTAACCCCTTTGTTTATTCCTGCACAGTAGGCTGGGGCAGCTTGTAGTCAGTCCAACTAAGTTATGGAAACCCAGGTCGTTCTTTACATTTATTCATTTCCTTCATATTTAAGAGAGCACCCGAGGGTAAAAATTGGTAGAACCTCTGGAAGTATTGATGCTGATCCTACGGACTTGGCATGGCAGCGTATACGTGCACAGATCAGAACCTCGCATCCAGAAGAGCCTTATTTATTAGGTGCAATTAAAATTCCAGACGAGCGTGTAGAGTCAATAATTCATTCTCAGTTGACAGCGAAGGGATACCATGTCTCAGAGGCACCTGGTATTGAGTGGTTTAGGTTCCCTAGTCAACAAGAATTACAAGATTTTGTAAATAAACTTTATCGTGCTGTAATTTTCGACGATTTCTCAGAACTGGTTGGGGGACGAAGAGATATTGAGGGAGACTCGTTTGAGTCTGTTGTTGCTGCATTTGGAGTGAAAAAGTTAAGCGGTAGTGAATTTAGACGTGAGACTGAGTTAGTTAGGATGCTTGATAGTGAACTATCTCCTCTCTATCCTGGTTTCCCTCAATGGCTAGACAGAACGATGAGCGATTCAAGTACTGTCTTCAATGTAGCTTACAGAGATAGACACGCGATTGGCGTTGCAATTTGGAAACCTAAAAGTCGTGGAATAGCTAAATTATCAACTCTCTATGTTTATCAAGATTTTCGACGCAGTGGTATTGGGAGAAACCTGATTTTAACCTGCTTTGAACAGTGGAAATCAGAGAGAATTAGAAGAGCTTTTGTTACTACAGCTAGAGTTGAGCTTATTCCATTCTTTGAACGTTATGGCTTTTGGGTAGAAGGTATAGGGCGTGAGATATACGAACGCGAAGCTCATCAACCAGAATGGTTTTTAACGAAGCTGCTATTTTATGATCCTGATACAAACAATTTAGATGTTATAAATAAGGCGAAATATTTATTTCCATCGATTATTGGGTCTTCTTATGATCCTGAAGGTAGAAAGGAAGTCACACAGATTCAATACAACGATGCAACTATTGAGTTACTAGACTCAGATGCAAATTCTGTTCATCGTTGCTCTTTTCATTCCTGGCTCAATTTGACATATCCGGCAGAATCAATCTATACCCCTCGAACGGCTTACGTTATACCAATTCGTCCTCAGTTTCTAATTCAAATATTTCAAGCTGGCAAGACAGTTTATTACGGCAAGCCTACTTGTATTCAAGATGATATGAGAGGGGCATCGATATTGTTTTATGCTAGCCGTCCTATATCCGGTGTTGTAGCGATCGCCAGAATTGTCAATCGATATATTGGCACACCTGCTCAACTCTACAGTGATTTAGGTATAAGAGGCGTTCTTACATTAGAGCAGATCGGCGGAGAAGTACAAACTCGACACGCTGTTGAGTTTGATTTCCTAATGCCACTTCGTCAAGCAATCAGTCGAGGTGACTTATTAAGCAATGGTGTCCTGAATGGAACACCACAAACCATGCATAGTATTTCCTTAGAACGTTATAGAAGAGCCGTTGAACTTGGAGGTATTTATGCAGGATAAGCATATTAAAGCACTCAGTATCAAACAGGTTTATGCTGAATGTATTATTGCTGGCACCAAGAAGATTGAGTTAAGAAAGCGCCCAATCGGTATGGAATTAGGCGATCTTGTTCTTCTATATGAAACTACTCCTAATTCTGTTATAAAAGGAGGCTTTATAGCGGATAAGACTATATCCTTACCTCCTTCTAAAATGTGGAATCAGTATCACCAAATTATGGGTGTAGACAAAGAATTCTATGACATTTATTTTGAGAACTGTGAATTTGCATACGGCACTTTAATACATCAGAGCTTTTCCTTTACTGCATTATCTCTAAAACAAATGCAGAAACTTTGTCCGGGATTTGTACCACCACAAGCCACAATCAATTGGCGTGAGGATTGGTATGTGCCAGTTGAGTGGCTTGATGCGCTTCAAAAGGGAAGAAATGAACTAATGCAAGAGGAACGGTTGGGTGAACAGTTAAATTTACTAACATCGTACTGAATTCAGCTAAACCACTATCTTTGTCGGCTTTTCAAGAGGTAAATAATTTGGAAAAGCGTAGAATAATTTTTGTCGCCGGAGTACACGGCGTTGGTAAAACAACACTTTGCAATGATCTAGTAGTTAGATTTAGCATTGAACATTTTTCGGCAAGTAATTTGATTGCCAAAGAGAAAGAAGAGGAGCATCTTCGGAGTAAACAAGTTGAAAATATAGCTGGGAATTAAGACTATCTGGTAGTAGCGTTAAATAAATACTTCAACACTACAAATTGGTATTTACTCGATGGACATTTCTGTCTTTTAAACAAGGATAATGAAATCACTAGAATTCCGTACTCAACTTATGAGGGCATCGCCCCTAGCGCAATTCTTGTCTTGATTGACAAACCTGAAAATATTTATGCTCGTTTAAATTCAAGGGATAGTATCAGACACGATTTGTCTTTGTTGAAGTCTTTTCAGGAACAGGAAATCCTTTATGCTGAATACATTAGGGATAAATTAAGCATTCCTTATTTAATGAGTAATCCCACTGAGGACAAAGACAAGATATTCACTTTTATTGAAAGTTTATTAGTTTAGACATAGACATGGCTGGAATAGTGATGCAAGCTTGTACCGAACGGTCTAACAATTCCGTTGCATCCGACCGTATCAAGTCGGCTGGTTGAGTTCGAGAGCTTGTTTGCGGCGGGTGAACGGAGCCGTTAGCTGGCTTTTCATAATTGAAAGAGTAAGTAGCTTTTTTAGTAAGCCCTATCTACTGACCACTGCCCCCCTTCTAACAACTAACAACTAACAACTCTCCCCACCCTTTACCCCTCCCTCCTCACCCCAGAATTACTCGTTCATATTCCGATACGTCGCCACGGTGATAGAAATAGCTCCCGCAGAGACAAAGGTTTATCCGCTGTTAAGAGATTGATGAGAATACTCCGGGCATCTGTAACAAAGATAACAACTACTGCTACCAGGGGAATTAGCCAATGTTGCCGATTAAACCCACGCATTTAGACTGACCCGATTTGATGCAATTATTCTCTATTAAACCTGATTGCTCTCGACAGAGGCTCTGGGTAAATAAGCTATCTTGAGTTTGTTAAAATTTACTAATAATGTAGAGTAATGATGCCTAACTGTATGGAAGATATCCTGACGATCACATTGACCCCAGAACTCAAGGCAACTCTTGACAATCTCACTCAAACTGAAGGTATTTCCGCAGAGAATTTGGTTCAAGCTGCTATTCAAGACTACCTGTTCATTCGTCAATTTCGAGCGTTACGCGCCCAACTGATGCAGAAAGCGCAGACTCCCTATACGGATGACGATATTTTTGAGCTAGTGTCATGAACGTAGTGCTGGATACCAACGTTCTGATTGCTGCCTTTATTGCCAAAGGATTTTGTCATACCCTTGTCGAGCAATGCTTACGGGTACATTCTGTCATCACTTCAGAATTTATTCTTAATGAATTGAGAGAAAAGTTAATAGGGAAATTTAAATACTCTGACGCAGATGCAGCCGCAGTTGAAGTGCTTTTACGCCCTAGGATGAGGCTAGTTGACCCAACTCCACCGGAAAGTAATGTGTGTCGCGATCCTGAAGATGATATGGTTCTGGCGACGGCACTTACGGGTAAAGCAGCTTGTATCATTACTGGCGATAAGGATCTACTGATTCTGAAAAAGTTTGGCGATATTGATATTCTTGCCCCTTCGGAATTTGAAGCTTATGAAGAGCAGTTTGGCACTGAGCCGGAGTAAAACTGTTTCTGGCTAGGCATGGAGATGGTCGGCAGAGATCGCACCGGGCTAACAAATCGTTGCAGCGGCGGGATAAAGATGGTCGGAGGATATGCACAGGTTATTAGCCGCCGCTGAACTCAATCGTTAGCTGGCTTTTCATAATTGAAAGAGTAAGTAGCTTTTTTAGTAAGCTCTATCTACTGACCACTGCCCCCCTTCTATCAACTAAGAACTAACAACTCTCCCCACCCATTACCCCTCACTCCTCACCCCAGAATTACTCGTTCATATTCCGATACGTCGCCACGGCAGACGGTGAGATGCGGTTGAGGTAGCGGAAGATCCAGTACTTAAAGATCGTGTCCAGGATGACTGGGAACGTGGCGATAAACAGAAAGATAAAGTCCCGGTTGGCGGGTAAGCCAAAATGTCTGGCGACCCCTTCTAGCAAGACCTCCCAGCCGTGAGGCGAGTGAAACCCCACAAACATGTCAGTGAACAGAATGATAATAAATGCCTTGGCGCTGTCACTCAAGCCATAGACGGTTTCATCCAGGAACGACTTGAGCACCCCTAACTCTTTCTGGTTGGTCAGCATGACAATGGCAAAGGCAATCAGAGAGAAAGCATCTGCGAAAACATTGGCGATCGCATTTGACCCGTCCTGGTAGTTTTGTTGAGCCAGTTCGTCTGCCCGTTCTTTCACCAGGCACTCCCGCACCTGCTGGGTAGAAAGTCTAACGGGAACATTTGGTTGCCCAACGGTTCCTTCCCAGTCAACCGGAGGATTGAAGCCCGCATTTTCCTCTCGAATCGCTAATTCGACCTGGCATTCTCTTGCCTGGGCTTCGGTCAACCGAGGGGATCTGCCAATCATGCTGTCAAACCGCAGTCTATCCTCATAAATTCGCAATTCCTCAAGTCCCCGTTCCTCAAGCTCATAGTTGAGAAATACTTGAGCCTGGTCAGGTTGCCTAAGGCGATCGACAATGGGACTGATAATAAAAACTTTGGTTAGTTGCTGGGTTAAAAGCGGGACAATTATCAACAGCAAAAGAAATCGAATAGAGATCAGGGTTTTTGCTTTTGTATTGCGAAAACTTTGAACTACCTGAGGTTCAGAATTGGGATCCAAATCACGTTTAATTCGGTTAAGTGTCCCTAAAATCGATCGCGGTAAAACCCCTGTTTTATCCAGAATAGAGTCGTCTTCAGAAATTAGTTCGGGAGAGTAGGAGGGTTTCTTCCCTTCCATTTCTGAGGACAGATAGGGAGATGGGATTGGATTCCTCCCATCTCCCTGCGAAACAGGTACGAGCGATAAGGAGGTTGGTTCTTTGGGCTTGTACCGTTCAATCGTGGTATCAATGAATTTAAGCTTTTCCAGAATAATAGTCGCCTGATCCCGGTCAACCATTCCATTACGGGCAGGACGAGCGCTTGCAGAGGGGTCGGTTAAGTTAAAGAAGAAGCGACTTGCTTTAAACTCTGATAACCGAATTTCGGCAATTTTAAGATATTTCTTTAATTCAGTCTGAAAGTAGGCAAAGGTGTTTTCACTATATTGACCGGAGCTATTAAGAATTCGGTTACCGCCAAAATGTTCATCCTCGATCGCCTGAATCGTTAACGCTGCATCGTATGCCTGGTCAAGCGCCCTTTCTGGCGTTCTCTCATACCACTGTCTCACAGTCTGCAATTGCCGATTGGCTCTCGTCCAGAATGAAGTCATAGCAACAGGCTTGAATAGATCCAACACTTGAAAATAAAGTGTACTCTAGATTCTTAGGGTACTTGGGACAGAAATTAAAGTTGCGCTCAAGCGTTCAGGTTCAAGAATTGGGTAGGAACGGGTTTACTGATAATTCTATACACTTGGAGCGCGGACGGTTTAACCCTCCTCTACCGGCTGCGGCATCACTGAATCCACTATCCCTGGTGGTTTGTCAACTTTGTGTTTGTGAGTCTGGGCTAGGAAAGGGGTGATTATTCAGGGGTTGAAAATTCCAAAATAATTCTTGCCGACCACTAGCCATCCTAACTAAAGTCATCACAGAACCATTCAAGAGAACCATTGAGGAGAGAGCATCTGGTGAGCGGTGAACCCGTCTGGATTACAGGACCTTCCCGGAGCGGCAAAACAAGCCGGTTAGTGGGAATATTTCGGGAGTGGGTTCAGCAGGATGGGGGGGAGGTTCAGGGCAGTGGAGACGCAGAGCGGCAGAGAGACAAAGGGGGCGTGCTGGTCTTTGCTGCCATTGGCGACAACCGGATTGAACTGGCTGATCGTCTGACGGCTGCAATCCAGAGTCGCTATCCGTTCCACTCTACAACCCCGTTGGGGTTCTTTCAGGATGAGGTGATGCTGTTTTGGCCCCTGTTGATTCAGCAGCTAGACCTGAAAGCGCAATTTCCTCTGCGGTTAGCTCCAGAGAATGAACAGGACCTTGCCAGCCAGCTCTGGCAACCAGAGCTAGACCCGGTCATTGCCCAACAATCCAGTCTGATTGCCTCGCGGCTGGTAAGGCGATCGCTGGATCTGCTGCAACTGGCAGCCCTGGCTGAAATTCCGATTCAGGACATTCCCTACATTTTAGAACAGGGGTTCGGAGGACAGTCGGACGAGATCCCCATCCCGCCAGAGCAAGTAGGTGAAATGCTGCAACGCTGGCAGACTTGGTGTCTGGAGCGGGGGTTGTTGACCTATGGCATCCTTGCCGGATTGTACGGGCAACATCTGTTACCTCACCCTACGTACCGGGAGCATCTGGTACAGCGCTATCGGCTTATCCTGGCAGATGACCTGGACGAGTACCCCGCGATCGCCCGCACCCTATTTGAGGCAATGCTGGATGCGGGGGCGGCGGCGGCATTCACCTACAATCCAGATGGAGCCGTCCGTTTAGGCTTGGGGGCAGATCCCAGTTACCTGGCGGGTCTGGCGGAACGCTGCCAGGTAGAAGAATTGACGGAGCGCCCGGTTCCTTCCCTGGCAGAGGAGCTAGGAACCTCTGTGGTCGAACTGGTGACAGACCCCATCTTCCTTGCCAGCCTGCCTGAAGCCGTGCAAACGATCCAGACGACCTCCCGTGCCCAGCTTCTACAGTGGACAGCGGCGGTGATTGTGGAGGCAATTCAGCAGGGGCAAATCGAGCCGAAGGAAATTGCCATCATTGGTCCCGGCTTGGATGCGATCGCCCGCTACAGCCTCAGCAACATTTTGACCCAGCATCAGATTCCGGTGGAGTCCCTCAACGATCAGCGTCCCCTCACCAGTTCTCCCATCATCCGTGCCCTGCTCACCCTGCTTACCCTGGTTTATCCCGGCTTGGGGCGGTTAGTTAATCGGGATGGGGTAGCCGAAATGCTGGTGGTACTGTCTGCGATCGACCCTGTCCGTGCTGGGTTGATTGCCGACTACTGCTTCGTTCCCCACCCGGAAACACCCCGCCTGTTGCCTGCCAGCACGTTTCCTCGCTGGGATCGGCTGGGTTATCAGGTGACAACTGCCTACGAGGAGATCGTGCAGTGGATTGCAACCCAACAGGCTCAACTGGAGCAACGCCTGATTCCGAATGCGGTTTCGCTACTAGACCGGGCAATTCAGTCTTTTTTGTTTGGGGGAGGGTCTCTACCGTTTGATCAGCTTTCTGCCCTGCGTCAATTGATTGAGGTCGCCCAGCATTACTGGGAGGTCAGCGGCAGGCTCAGGAGTCGGGAACGGTATGAATCACCTGCCTATATGACTGTCAGCCGATTCATCCAACTGTTGAACAGTGGCACGATTACGGCGAACCCCTACCCGGTGCGTCCGATTGGAGCAGCCAGTAATGCAATCACCCTGGCAACGGTGTTTCAGTACCGTTCCAATCGGCGGACCCATCGCTGGCAGTTCTGGCTGGATGCCGGTTCTCCCCGTTGGCTGACGGGTATTGATGCGCTGTTTGGTGCGCCCCTGTTCCTGCAAGAGTGGTCTGGACGGGCTTTGACAGCCGCAGAGGTGATGGAATCCAATGAGCGCCGCCTGCGCCGAATTTTGCTAGACCTGTTGGGGCGATCGCAGGAACGGGTTTACCTCTGCCACAGCGACCTGGCAACCAACGGACAGGAGCAAACCGGGATTCTGCTATCTCTGGTCAATGCCGCAGTTCCCCTCGTGCCAAACAAATAGTTCACCAATATGCCGAGATGATCAATGTATGAGGGTGGAAGACCTTAGGGAAAATCATAAACGACCAGTGAATAGCAGCAATTTTGGTCAAAGGTTAATCGCGACGGCGTCACTTTGCCAGAATAAATACTCATGAGCAACGCCAGATAGACCATCAAACAGCGGCTTGTCAAACTGGTAGGTAAGCTTCTCTTGCATAAGCACTCACGAATTCATTCAGTGAATGACCCATTGGGTTACACTCCAACCAAAGAGCTTGACCTTTATATATTTATTCTAGGAGGTTTATTCTAATGTCTCGTCAGCGTTGGGCTTCGCGGGCAACTTTTGTAATGGCAGCCGTTGGCTCAGCCGTTGGGTTAGGCAATGTATGGCGGTTTCCTTACCTGGCTGGAAGGTA
This sequence comes from Kovacikia sp. CALU 1929, assembly GCF_056784235.1. Taxonomy (NCBI): domain Bacteria; kingdom Bacillati; phylum Cyanobacteriota; class Cyanophyceae; order Leptolyngbyales; family Leptolyngbyaceae; genus Kovacikia; species Kovacikia sp. CALU 1929. The sequence continues at coordinate 62,511 of NZ_JBXBCF010000081.1, read as the reverse complement.
TGGTGGTGGGGCATTTCTGGTTCCTTACCTGATAGCCCTGTTTGTCGTAGGCGTACCCTTGTTGATGCTGGAAATTGCTATTGGACAAAAGATGCAGCAGAGCGCGATCGGGGCGTACCGGAAGTTGCATCCTGCATTTGGTGGACTTGGTATTTTGACTGCCCTCTCTGCTTTTGTAGTGGTTTCTTACTATGCCGTGGTGATGGCATGGTGTCTGATGTACTTCCTCAACTCCTTTTCTGGCACAGGGTTAGCAGGCGGAGCAAAGGAACACTTCTTCCAAAATGTCTTGCAGGTGAGTGATAGTGTTGCCAATCTGGGCGGCATTAACGGGTCCGTGTTGGCTGCATTAGTCGCTATTTGGATTGCCATTTATTTTTGTGTCTGGAAGGGCACCAAAAGCGTTGAAAAAGTGATTGTTCTCAGTGTGCCCCTACCAGTCATTTTGCTGGCGATATTACTGGTGCGGGCAATGACGCTACCCGGTTTTTTGGATGGTTGGGCACTCTATCTCAATCCAGTCTGGAGCGCTCTCCTGGATCCAACGGTTTGGAATTCAGCCTTTGCCCAGATCTTTTACTCGTTTTCCCTAGCATTTGGCACGATGATTGCCTACAGCAGTTACAAATCAGACCGAGATGATGTCTCTCAAAGCGCCTGGACAACTGCCTGGTTGGATGTTTCAATCAGTCTCTTTGCTGGTTTTGTGGTATTTGCGGTGCTGGGCTATATGGCTTCCCAAACCCAAACTCCCCTGACGGAGTTGGCCGCTTCTGGTCCTGGGCTTGCTTTTGTGGTCTTCCCTGAAGCGTTAAGTTTAATGCCACTGCCGGGAGTGTTTAGCGCTTTATTTTTTCTGATGTTGCTTTCGCTGGGAATCGACAGTGCATTTTCGTTAGTTGAAACCGTGAATGCCGCTTTTCTAGATAAAGTGGGTCATTCCCAGACGGTGAAAGTTTCGTTCTGGGTTTGTGTGGCGGGTCTGATGGGTGGCATTCTCTATACCACCCGTGCCGGACTCTACTTTCTGGACATTGCAGATCACTTCGTCACCAGCTACAATTCAATGATAGTGGGCATCTTGCAGGCGATTCTGGTGGGCTGGTTGTATGGAGCCGAACGCATGCGGCGCTACATCAACGAAGTCAGCGATCGCTCGATTGGAAAATGGTGGAATTTCTCGATTAAATTTTTTACTCCAGCCGTTTTGTTTATGCTACTGGCATCCCAGTTTTCGGTGGATATCCATACGCCCTATGAAGGATATCCCGGTTGGGCGCTGGCGATTGGTTGGGCGATCGCCTTCGTTCCCACTTTATTTTTCGTAATTTCCTTAATCAAACAATGGACTTCCCTTAAAGGCAATCCCCAATTGAGCATCGCGGATGATGAGGGTAGGAGAGAAAGGGGAGATGGGTAGATAGGGAATAGACGGCAGACGGGTAGGTAACGGTGCCTTCTCCCCTCCACTCATCCACCCCTGCACAATACCAGTACAGCAAAACGAAAGTTTTGTAAGGGGTGAAGGGGTGGAACCCCTTCTTGGGGGCGAAGCCCCCAAACCCCCATGTTGCAAAATTTAGTGTTTGTAACACTAGCCAAGTTCAGTTTAAGCAACCATTTCCATTGGCATTGCAACGGGTTTTCTATCCCAGTACTTTGCACCCTATGAATTGCACCTTATTAACTCACCAGTTTGAAGCCGCTTTGATCTACGCCTATCGCCTCCATGCCAGCCAACTTAGAGCAGACGGCAAAACTCCCTATATCGCTCATTTAATGAGTGTTGCAGCTCTGGTTCTAGAGAGCGGTGGAGATGAGGATGAGGCGATCGCCGCCCTTTTGCATGATGCCATTGAAGACCAGGGCGGCGATCGCATCCGTCAAGAGATTCAACGCCAGTTTGGTGATCGCGTTACACAAATTGTTGAGGGTTGCACTGAACCTGCCGTAGATCCATCTCTGCCCTGGCATGATCGCAAGCTGCAATACCTGGAGCAACTGCGCCATGCGCCCCTGTCTGTGCAGCGGGTAGTCCTGGCAGACAAACTGCACAATGTGCGATCGCTCCTGGCATCCTTCCGGCAAGAAGGAACCAAAGTGTGGGATTGGTTTACGGTTCAATCATCTGAAACGCTCTGGTTTTACAAAGCCTTGAGAGACGTATTTCAAACATGGGAACAGAGGGGATGGCAAGAGAACGATTGGATTCAAGCCTACAGTCAAACCTTAGAAGAACTGGAGCGGCTTTCTACCTCGTCATAAAATTGCTTTTCTTGCCTCACTTCAGCGGCAATCTGCTGGCGTAAGTCCCAGGGCAACAGCACTTCCATTGAAGGTCGCCAAGCCCGCAGACGCAACAAAATATTGAGATCGTGACGGCGGTATTGGGCTGTATAGTAAGCATCGTCAGGCGATCGCGCCTCTAATACACCGAATAATTTCCGACGAATTTCAGCACTGGTATTTGACTGAATTAAGGTTTTTGCTTTGGGGTAACTGATGGCGGTAAAAGTTTCATGGCGCAGGCTGTTGTTGATGTAGCGTTTGGCAAAGTCTTGATCAAACCGTAGCAGCAGCGTATCAGCGGGTTGATAAAAGTCAAATCCCCAGGCTTCTATCATGCGTTCTTGAATGGTGTCTGGAGTGGGTAGCTGGTTTTGCTGGTATGCCTGATGTAGCGCTTTCGGGAGGACAGAGGTACTCCAGCTTAGGGGCTGGATAGCGTGAATGCGGTCAAGTCGATAGTTGCGCCAATCCATCAAGTTTTTATCATCATCAGGTAATTGACCCCAGGCGCATAGATAGGAAGCACGTTGCGCGTAATACACACACACGGGATAAACGATACTCATGCAAATGGCATCCAACCTGGCACTGTAGAACGTCAGTTGAATCGGGGGAACCGGAATTTGCTCCCAGATCTGTCGGAGTAAAGCCTGCCAGTCATCCACCCGGTCGGTTGCTTCAGGTGGGACAACGTATTCCACATGCAAGAAAAAGCGTCGATACCCGTTAATGGCAGGGGCAAGGTTATGGGCGATCGCCGCCAGGTCAGGATGAATCAGGGGTTGGGGATGACCGATTTGGGCAGCCAGACTGGGATGATTGGGAAATGCCTTGACTCGCTGATAGGACTGTTTCTGACGATTCACCCAACTCAGTTTTGTCAGAATGCGCAGGTCTTCGTCCAGGCTGCGTCGGGTTACCCCAAACAATCGTTGGTTGCACCAGGCATCAAACTGAGTGGGCAAGCAGTCCTGTTGACGCAAGGACTCTTTCCAGGCGCGTAGATCTAGCTCTGGTGTCAATAACTCAAGCCAGTCATGCACGGTTCTGGCACAGGCGCAGGCAGGGTCATGCAATGGAGGCATCGTTTCGCCAGGGGGATGGGACTCAGAAAAGAAGTGAGTTCGCCACTCGGCAAAGGTAAACGGATCGGCGGGGGCGCTCACTCCCTCATCCAAATCGGCATAGAGAACCCGCAACCAGACCCACAACCGCAAGGCTCGCAGCAGGTTTTGCTTCAAAGAACCGCGTGCTAGCGATCTCAATAAGGCAATGTTTGGATCTTCTGCGAAACAGGGCATTGAATGATTAACCGTACAGTGGAGGCAGAGGCTTATATTCTACTGGCATTCTTGGAAGTCTCCTCTTCCTATTTCATCCCTTACAATAGAGCCAGTCGCTCAAGAGGATGTCTCATGAGTCAACCAGCTACTGAACGGGTCTACTGGACGATCTCAGATCTGGATCTACTGCCAGACAATGGCACTCGCTACGAAATTATTGATGGTGAGTTATTTATGACGAGATCACCTCACTGGGGACATCAGAGAGTGGCTGACAACATTTGTGCAGCTTTAAACCATTGGTCTGATGAAACGAAATTGGGGGAAGCCACGACCACGCCAGGAATTATTTTTTCGGAAGCAGACAATGTAATTCCCGATGTTGTGTGGGCAAGCTATAAGCGATTGGCAATATTACTGGATGAGGCAGGACATCTTACTGAAGCGCCGGAATTGATTGTGGAAGTATTGTCCCCAGGTGCAGAAAATGAACGCCGTGATAGTGAAGTGAAGCTGAAACTGTATGCATCTCAGGGAGTACAGGAATATTGGATTGTGAATCGCCGATTGCAGCAAATTCAGGTTTATCGTCGGCAAGGGGCAACGCTAAAGCTAGCTGCAACTTTAATGTCAACTGATGAAATTGCCTCTCCCCTTTTACCCGGATTTGCTTGCAAAGTTGCTTCCTTTTTCCGCTCAGAGCTGCCTGCTATGGAGCAAGGATTGAAGTGAAGAAGGGTCGCGATCGCTCCCTTGAGGTCGGTTTCATCGGTCGGGGACTGCGGCTCGTAGTAGACCTGGCGGCATTGGTTTGTTTTTGCGACGCAACCCTAACTCATAGCCAGTTACCAATCAATACATAATTCCCCCAAATGTGAGGTACTGTGTACCCGCTGGCTTGAATTAAGGTAAGCTGCGCCTGACGCACGGCTTCCGCCTTGGTTGTTCCAGGTTGAGACAGGGCTTGATAAAAACGTGCCATAAACTCGGTGTTGGGCGCGTCCTGAGCATCCCATACGGTCGAGAGAACACTGCGGGTTCCGGTTCTAGCGGCGATTCCTGCCAAACCTAAGACGGCGCGATTGTCCCCACGAGCCGTTTCACAGGCGCTTAAAACCAGCAGTTCTAACAGACGACTGCCACCCTGACTGCCGACTTGAATCAAATCACTTAAAGTATCAGTGGTGATGCGTTCTTGATAAGCGACCACGTAAGTTTCCGCAGGGTCAGAACTGAAGGTTCCATGCGTTTTCCAATGGATTGCCGAGAACTCATGACTTTGTAGTTGTTGACGAATGTTTTGTACAGTGAAAGCTTGATTGATTAAAGGGTTGCCGATCGCCACAGATTGAGCAATACGATCGAGTTCTTCTTGCAGTTTCAGAATGGGTGGAAATTCAGTGCCATCGATAGTTTGTGAAATCCCAACTCCGCCAATGCTGACTTTAAGTGGATTGGGAGACGGACTGGGTGTGAATACCTGTAAACGGGGAGCGATCGCGACAGCATAGTCCTTCTCAATCAAATACTGATTGCCGTCATGTAAAACGGACATGGGCACATTTCGTAAGGCTCCGTCTAACACAAATACCAGCGTGTTGACGGAGGTTTGCTTCAGTTCTGACTCTAACGGTTTAATTATCCAATCGTACAAGGTTTTCGCTCCTGCTAACACTTCCGGCGTTCGATCGGGAATTTCTAAATTGTTTCGCAGTGCTTGAATAGTCCGCTCAGCCGTGCCTGTGGTGATTGCGGTGTTAGCGTAAATCAGTGCGTTGGATTGATTCGGAAATTGAGCGATGATGACAAGGCGATCGGTGCGATCGCTTTGCGGATTTTGCAACAGAATCGGGTAAAGAATGGCAGCTTTGGGATCTTGAATTTCGCTCACCCGTCCCACATTGGCTAAGGTGCAGCCTAAGTAGTTGGCTAATTCTGCCAGTTGCAAGCCATCAACCGTTTGAATGGCTAACTGAAGTTGAGTTTGGCTGGGTAACTGTCCTGGTTTGGCAGTCAGGAGTAGCTGGATGAATTCTCGGTAAACAGGTTCGACATCATCACGAAAGGAGAATTGCACGTCAGAATTTACTCTCAATAGATCACTGCGGACCGATTGCAGAGTCGCGATCGCGGCTTTGTAGAAGGCAATCCCCTGTTCAGGTTGGTTTTGAGCCTGCGCCAACCGTCCTAACTGCCATTCCCAACGGTATCGAATTTCAGGAGCCTGAATCGACTCCATTTTTAGCAATGCCTGCTGTGTTAGTGCTTGTGCTTCGATCCATTGTTTATTGTATTCATATAAATGACCGAGTTGCCCTAAAGCGTAAGACTCTGCCCGTTCATCATGCAACGTTTTTGCTTGCCCAATGGCAGTGGAAAGCAACTGAGCAATGGGTAGCGTCTCTGATTGTGATGGGCGAATCTGAGTCAATTGCATCCAGTGGTCTGCAAAATGGATAGCTGCATAGATGGAGGCTCGACTGGGTGCCAATTGCTCAATCGCTTGTTTGAGCATTGGCAATTGGCGGCGGGCTGTGTCTGTTTGTCCTGTCTCAATCAGAAGGCTGAAGTGATTTAACTGGGCTGAGAGCGAACCATCCAAATCTTTCGCCTGCTGATAGTAGGTGAGGGCAGTTTGCAGATGGGCTGTTGCCGATCGCCCGATTGACCGGAGTCGCTCCCCCATCACACGTTCGGTATTGCCTAACTCCAGCAAAACTAAGCTGGTATTCTTTGGGTTTGTGGTAAGCTTCAGGCTTTGTTGCAAGAGATCGCGAGATGCATTGAGATCGCCAACCTGCCGCAAAACACTTCCTAGATTACGTAACGCAATGGCTCTTAATTCAACGGGTTGCTGTTGCGCCTGTTGATACACCTGCTGCAACAACGCTGCTGCTTGACGACTGAACCCTAATGCCTGTAACGCTCTGGCTCGATTAATTTGCGCGATCGCCCTACCTTTGTGATCGCCTGTCTGAACATAAGCCTGAGCCGCCTTTTGCCAGATAGTTGCCGCCGCCTCTGGCTGATTTTGCAGCCAGTAGAGCTTGCCCTGAGTATTCAATGCTTTGGCATAGATCTCTGACTGGTTTGAAGCAGACTGCTGAGACTTGAGGAGTTGCAAACTGGCGTTAATGGTTTTTTCGGCAGGTTCTAGTTGTCCTATTTGCTGATGAGCTAAGGATAGATTACTGAGTGTGAGTGCCTGCCCTAAGGTGTTTCCTTCAGCGGTAAACTTCTGGTTTGCTTGCTGCCAAAGCTCGATCGCTTCAGCAAACTGTTCGCGTTCGTAGCGATCGATTCCTTGCTGAAGGAGTGATTGAGTTGAAGTTTGAGCAATTGTTTTTGTCGTTGTCGCTGTCGCCTCCATTCCTGATGCAATATTGACGGCTTGAACAGTGACGATCGTAATGCTCAGACTAATGAGGAAGATTAGGAGCGATCGCAGCATAGTCCTGTCCTCCTAATAATGCTTTCGAGGTTGACACGGCTTTTGATGCTTTGATGCGACTAGGATCACTTCGCCGCGATCGTTGGTTTGCCAGTCTTGCGCTTCAATGATTGGGGTTGGTTTGGCGGTGGCTGTCCAAGTGTTGGGTGGCTGTAAATCTTCCAGAATATCACTGCTGCCTAGTGCATCGGTTGGTAGAGGAGCAATGCCACCGCGTCCGGTCTGATAAAATTCGCCCCGGTTGGTTTGTGCGGTTGTGGTGGGAGAGCAACCGCTCACAATCTGGTTGGAGGCATCGGTTAGATCGGTGGGCAATTCGACTAAACCTCGGTTTGGATCGACGTTCGGTGTGTTGATGGTGACAATACCTGCAATGCCAAATTCAGAACTGGCGGTTATGTCGCTCAAAGGGGTTAACTGAGGACGAAACTCAATCCCAAAGAGTTCTTGGGCTGTAATATCAACTCTGCCGCCGCTGCCAGTGAAGGCATTGGCAGTAATGTCACTATTTTCCGAGGGAACCGCCACGATGAAGCCACCGTTAAACCGAATGTTGCCGCCATCGCCTCCCGCTTGAGCCGTCCCGGCTGTGCTAGAGATCAAACTACCACGTCGCAACAGCAAAATGTCTTGCACCGTTAGGTCAATGTTACCGCCCTTGCCAGATGCTGTTTCAGAGGTGATCTTGCCCTGGTCGAGCTGAAGAGAAGGGGCGCTGGCACGAATGCTACCTGCTCCCCCGGTTCCAGCAGAACTGGCGCTGATCGTCGCTCCATTCGTCACAGCCAGGGAATCAAGCGTAATCAACGTGATATTACCTCCTGCACCGATCGCCAGGGGGTTTACATTGCTGAGTACACCACTAATAAATCTGCCATTGCGACTTCTACCATCGAAAGAGATGCTGCCACGGGCATCAACAAAGATATTCCCAGCATCACCCTGCCCACGAGTACCAGCAACTAATTGTCCACCATTCGTTAGGGAGAGTGATCCCGTAGCGATGCGAATATTTCCCCCCCGCCCAATGCCATTCTCCTGTACAGCACTGAAGGCAGAAGTGGGAGAATCACCATTGGAACTTGTGCCATCGAAGGAAACCGTATCCCGTGCATCAATGAAAATGTTGCCCGCATTGCCCCGTCCGAAAGTAGTGGTCGTTAACTGACCGCCATTCGTCAGTAAGAAAGACCCGGTGGTAATGCGAATATTTCCTCCCTGTCCGATACCACCCGTGCCTACAGCACTGGCGGCAGTAGTGGCCACACTACCGTTGAGACCTGCGCCATCGAAGGAAACCGCAATGCGCGCATCAATGAAAATATTGCCCGCATTGCCCTGTCCAAAAGTAGCGGTAGACAACCGAGCACCATTTCTCAAGGAGAGTGACTCGGCGGCGATACGGATATTCCCTCCCTGTCCGATACCACCCGGCTGCACGGAACTGTAAGCTCCACTCGCTCGCCTACCCGTGCGATCGATGCCATCAAAGGAAACGGTATCGCGTGCATTAATCAAGATATCTCCGGCAATCCCCTGTCCACCCGTACTTGCTACCAACTGAGCACCATTCGCCACTGAGAGTGAATCGGTGGTGATATAGATATTTCCCCCCTGTCCTGTACCTGTAGCGCTTACGGAACTGAAAACACCACTGGGACCCAAACCTTCCGAGCTTGTACTGAGAAGGGTGATTCTAATACCATCAAAGAAAACACTTCGGGCATTAACAAAGATATTTCCTCCATCGCCTTGTCCACGAGCACCGGAAATTAACTGACCGCCATTGGTCAGAGAGAGGATATTTGTGCTCACATCCACATTTCCCCCCTGTCCAACTGCGGTTCGCTCCACACTACTGGAAATAGCGCTTCTATCAATAAAAACAGCATCGCGGGCATTAATGAAGACATTACCCGCATCACCCCGCCCCTGGGTAACCGCACCCAACTGAGCACCATTCGTTAGAGAGAAAAACCGAGCAGTGATACGAATATCTCCGCCCTGTCCTGCGCCACTGCCTTCTACAGAACTGAGGACAGAAGTGGGAGAGTTATCATCGGGAAATGCGCCATCGAAGGAAACGGTATCACGCGCATCAATGAAAATGTTCCCGGCATCACCTCGCCCACGAGTACTGGCAGACAACAGAGAAACATTCGTGAGTGATAGAGACCCAGTGGTGATGCGGATATTCCCTCCCTTGCCTACAGACCCAGCACGCACATTGTTAAGGATTCGACCACCGTCTATCGCGATCGCCCCCGTAGCATTGATCTCAATGTCCCCAGCTTGACTGTCAACGGCTCCGAAACCTGTTCCAATTCCAGCGTTAATTGCACTGTTATCAAGAATGTTTAAGTTTCGAGTCATGATCGATGCACTACCACCGCTGCCTGCCACAACATCGATCAGAGCACCATTCACAAGCGACACATCTGCTCGTGCAACGCTCACTGGAAACGCCAAGCTGGGGATGTTACCATTCAGCGCCAACCCGATCGCCCCCGGTTCTGATAGTCCCCCCAGTTCAATCCGTCCGCCTGGAGCCGTTAATCTCCCTCCCACTAGCCTAACATCACCACCGACTAATAACAGGCTGCGACCGCTGTCCACGCTCAAACCAGTCGAGTTTGCCGTTGAGCGACTAATAATTGGTTGCGGATTGAGTTGGTTAAACAGCAACGCATTGGGATTGATCGTGAGCAACGCACTGGGTGGGGTGGGATTGCTGGCGCTGAAGGTTTCGCCGTTAGGAAAGGCGATCGCGTTTGCCGTCGTTGTCACAAAGGAACCCCGCACATCCAAACGAGCATTGGGTCCAAAAATCACTCCATTCGGATTGAGCAAGAATAGATTCGCCGTGCCATTAGTGCGAAGGAGTCCATCAATGTTAGAAATCGAACTCCCAGTTACCCGTGTGAGAATGTTCTGAACTTGAGTTGCATTGTTAAAAAATGCCGTGCCGCCTGTGGGAACTGAAAACTCACGAAAGCTATGAAACAAATTAGTGCCGCGAGTGGTGCCACCGTCGATCGTGCAAGTTGTGCATCCCGCTTCGACTCTAGAGTTCACTGGCAAGGTATTATCTGGCACAATTTGAGCGCTGACTGCGTTGGCAGCAATCAGATAAAAGACCAGACTTCCGATTCCAAGCGATCGCGAAGCTAATTTCATAGGCGGCGAGGAATTCCAGTTGAGAGGTCTCACACCAATATGACTTGTTGATTAGCTTATCGGCGATCGAGATAATCAGAGAGACCTTTTAGGGTGATTTTTGCATAACTTAATAAATCCACTTACTGGTAAAGTAACTTTCGGGAAACTTTTCAGTGATCATCATGATGGGACGGTAGTTGAAAAAGAGGCAATAAGTCCGAGAAAGCAAGTAATCTTGATTATTAACTTCAAAGAAAGAAGATAGTTCACCAGACGGCTCCTTGCTTGAATCCAATAGTTCCTTAAAGGTCGCTATTCTGTGCTTTAGCACAAGTTTCCCTAATGGCGTTTCAGATTCAATTAGCTCCTTTTGGAAGTGTTGGGTTAATCGTTCAGGCACAAGAATCGTCTCAGCATAAACAAAGGTTTTTCGGCTGCTCTTTCCTTGTAGCAATATCTTTCTTTTGATCACCTCGCTGCCACGATCAATATCTAATTGTGGAATAGCATGAGTGGTGATCAGCGATCGCTCAGATAGCTTAACCATTTGAATTTCCTCCAATAGATAAGCTTCTAAGATCTTCGTGAGTGTGCCATCGGTTGTTATCAGAATTCTTTGAAAAGGAGTCAGCGTTGATAGCTCAATGCGATCTCGCTTTGATGGTTGGTGAAAATCAGGGGAAAGTTTTGATGGTATCGTTGTAGTCATTTCTGTCGCTAAGATGTTTGTTGCTAATTGCAGTGTCTCATCAAAATAGGTTGTTTCGTGGTCGCTAATTGTTCAAGTAAGGTGGCTGCGATCGCAGACGCATCATACTGTTGCATCTCTGTTTGAAACTGCTTAGTCCGAGTGCGATAGCTAGAGTCAGTCAGCAATGTTTTCACGGCCTTTCTCACCTGGGCTGGGCTAGGGTTTTTTGTCCCCAAATTAATGCCGACCTTTGCCCACTCGACCCGCGCTGCAATCTCCGGTTTCTCCTCAGTTTGTCCCGCCACGACCAGAGGCACGCCATTGGACAGCGCCATTTGCACGCCGTTATAGCCGCCATTCGTTACCATCACATCTACATGAGGCAGCAAATGGGCATGGGGAATGAATGACTCAACTCTGGCGTTGGCTGGCAGGGAAGCGAGTTTGAGCGTGTCAATCGCCACTCCTCCCGTAGTTGCTACGACTAAAACATCCTCATTTTCTAAAGCCTGTAACGTGGGCATAATCAACTCTGCTGAATCGGTGGCGATCGTACCTTGCGTTACATGAATCACGGGTTTGTCGCCCTTCAGTTCGTCCCACCAAGCAGGAGGAGCAAATTCGGCAGTGGGAGCAGACAGCAACGGTCCGATGAAATGCACCTGCTGCGGCAAATTACGACGGGGATATTCAAACTCTGGAACCGTAGCTGCCAGATACAGAAAGGGAGATACCCGGTCAAAGAAATACACTGGGCTAGGTGGTAATCCGACCTGCGATCGCACCTCGTTGGTGTACTCTCGCAACTCTCGCAGCACCGTTCGTTTAAAGAACCAGTTTAACCCTCGATTTCGCAAACACCGAAATAGGGTGTTGCTGGGTTGTAAGCCCAATCCAAACGGAGCCGTATCTGGACTGCTGGTGGAGATCGCAGACGAATCAAATTCTGCCCAGGGAAGCTGTTTTTGTTCCGCCAGCCAGGCCATGCCCAAAAACATCGAGTCTGCTAGCAAAATATCGACTGGAAACTCATAGAGAATATCGGACAAATCTTGCACCTGTCCCACGGCTGGATCAATAAAAAAGGTTTTCAAATCAAACTTCAGCCGTTGTACGCCCTCAGATGCTGCCCGTTGATCCATCAACTCGGACGGAACGTTATTGAGGTCAGAGTAGTCTATCCAACTGCGAATCGGGAAAAATCGCGCTCCCGTTGCTTCCACTTTGGCTTGAAACGCCTGTCCCGTGTACCAGCCCACCTCATGCCCACGGCTGATTAATTCTTGCACAATTGGTATAGCCGGACTAACATGACCAATGATAGGGATAGTTCCCATCAAAAATCGCACCATTGTATCCTCCAATGTTTAAGTGTGAAAATGGCAAAAATCTCTTACTGGTTGGAGAGCCGTTGCAGTAGGTGAGGCGGTAGCGATCTCTGCGGCACCAGTTCTCCACAGGTGAGGTATTCCAACTCGGCTAGAGTGGATGGTCGTCCCAACACCTGATTGCGATGGGGATGACGACCAAACCGAGCAATGATATCTCGATGGCGGCGGGCTTGCTCTGCGGAAAATTCCAGAAGTTCGCGGTGTTCTGGTGTAGTTTCCAATAACAAGTCAGCCGTCAGTTTCACCACTCGTTCTAGGTTGTGAAGATCTTCAGAATGCCCCAATGGCAGCACAAAGAAAGTCTTTTCCCACGGTGTTGCCAGTGCGGCATAGTGTCCCACTGCAATTCCTTCCAGCGCCAGCGCACACGCTTTTGAGTCTTGCGCGAATGCTTCAGCAGTGCCGCGATAGATTGTGCGAGAGAACTGATCCAGCACAATGATCAACGCCAAGCGCGATCGCGGTTCACTTGCCCAATCATCCAGTTCACCTCGGATTGCCTGTTCCAACAGGGGTGAAAAGCGATCGCTGATTTCCTCATTGGCACCCCCTTGAAACCACTGCCGCCACTGCCGTACTAACGTCGCTTGATCACAATCTGGCGGAATGGGAAACCAGAACTGAAGCACCTCTTGAGCGGAGGGCGGTAAGGTGTAATTTGTGTGAAATGTCATAGTTCCTCCGATGTTGGATCGTAGAGTATGGTAGTCTCCTGCTCGTTAGAATCATTACGAGCAACCAGGGCATACACAGGCTCAGTTGCCATCAAGTTGCGGGGCTGGTGGGGCACTGGATTTCGTAGTAAAGCAGCGGGCGTTCGTTGGCGATCGCGCTTCCAGTTTGAGTCATTCCCAATGCCTCAAGCACTCGAATCGAGGCTTTATTGGGTTCATCTACATCTGCCACAATTGTCTTCAATCCCAGTACATTGAATGCATAATCCAAAACGGCAGCGGCAGCTTCCCTGGCATAGCCCCGTCCCCAAAGGTGAGGTTGGGTACCAAAGATTAGACTTGGCAATTCTTGTGAGGTATGTAGCAACCCTGTAAACCCTGCAATTTGGTTGGTGTAATGTTCAAAAAAGAGCCAGATTCCATACCCCTGATTGGCAAAACTTGCCGTGCTTGCTTCCAGGAACGATCGTGCTTCTTCCAAAGTGATTGGGCGATCGTCAAAGAGATACCGTCTGACAGTAGCCTCCGTCCATAGCTGGTGTATGGCACTCAGATCGCTCATCTGGCAGGGACATAGATTCAAACGGTTAGTGTGTAAGTACATTACAACCCAGAGACTCCCAAGCAGAGCAAACCTGACGCATAGCGCGCGCGACAGCTAAAGAACTAAACTTTAAATCCAGCATATTAAGCAGATGCATCATTTTTGAAGTGAGACTCTTTTTTAATCAATTCAAAAAACTGCCTAATCTGTTGAGTTGATCGAATGTGATAAACCCGTTTGTGCTTTTCCGCCTGCTCGACATACTCACGATATCGGGGGGTTAAGCGTTTGTGGCATAACCAAAGCACGCGGTAGCTAGTCAGCGAACTCTTTAAGATTGGGCTTTTTTCAGGCCAACCTGCTGGCGGTTTAAAGTAACCTGTGATGAGTCGCTTAGTCACCCACCAGAAATGCACGTATAGCGGTAGATCCACAAAAATTAGACTATCTGCCTCATCAAGCCGTAGCCAGAGAGTTTCCATACAGCCGAACCCGTCAATAATCCATTGATCAGCATCTAGAATTTGCTGATGGGCGCGCTTATAGTTTTCGGATGAAACCTCCGTGCCCCCTGCTTGGTATTGAATCTTGTCCAGGATGTAAAGTGGCAAACCAGTGATTTCTGATAATCTTCTGCTTAGAGTGGATTTACCGCCTCCAGCATTACCAAATACTGCTACTTTTCTCATCGCCACTCTCCTTCTTGTGCAATCCAGTCACCTCGTTGACTAGATTGAGTTATGAAACCTAGAAATTCTAGTCCTGCCTCTCCAGCAACGCTAGCACCAACCGGGTTAAACGCTGGCTGCATTTATATTTTGTTTGTGGCAGGTGAAGCTAGTCGTTGAGCCAATCGAGCATAGTGTTCGATATACATCTCTGGAGAGTGAGCGATCGCCCGGACTGAACCACGATTTGCCATTGTGTTCCACCACTGCTTGAGGCGATCGAGTCCTGTTGGAAATTTGATGCCTCGGAAATGCTCTAGCACTGCCCACTGCTCAAACACAGAATAATAAGTGAAATCGACGAGACTAATCGCTGATCCAAGCCAGTAAGGTCCCTGGGGTGATAGTTTTTGCAATCCTTCTTGTTCGATAAATTGCAAGTGCTGAGTCAGCTCTTGCGCGGCTTCTGCCTGTTGTTGTGGATTTTGGCTACCATATAGCAACTTGCCAGTGGCTGCAAATAGCCGAGTATCCGCAAAATTAATCCAGATTCGTGCGTGGGCACGCTGCATTGGGTCTTTTGGTAACAAGGGGGGATTGGGAAACATTTCCTCCAGATATTCATTGATTAGAGCAGATTCCCACACTCGCTGGTCGCCATGTTTGAGTACAGGCACTTTGCCATAGGGAGAAATATCTCTGAAGTTTGCAGGTTTGTTTTGTAAATCAATTTCGATCAGCTTAAAGGGAATGCCTTTTTCCATGAGCGTTAAGCGCGATCGATGGGCAAAGGGACAAAGTGCAGCACTATAAATCTCGATTTCAGTCATAAGAAAACTCCTTACTTTTGGAATAGGTAATAGAGGTCAATTTCTAACTCAAGCTCGAATCATCCAGGCTCGACTTAAGGGTTTCCCAAAGGGATTCAATTTGGTGGTAGGCTTCCTGCGGCGGGATCTTGCCTCCCGTTTCCAGATTGGCAATATAACCAACCCGTTGGGCAAATTCTTGCAAATTGGCATTGAAAATCAAAGCTTCAGGGCTGAACTGTCCGTAATATCGGTGGCGAGGATACAGAAAATTAGAAGTGGAGTCCATAGAGTTCTGGGATTATTGTGTGATGCTTATGGCTTGAGAAAGCAAACGAATGTCCTTTTGCATAGTCAAGAAGTTCGTGTGTCCAGGATTCAAATAATCCGAAGACTTCATCAACAAGAGAGAGGCAACGCGCTTGAGCTGTCTCATCTAATAGAATTCCAGCAATCTCAACGTGATCGCTGCCGACCGAATGCCCAGACTCTAGACTGAAGTGAAATTCTCCACAGTAGCGCAGTTCGATCCCACGCCGAGTTTCAATTGCCTTCGCTAAATCAAGCATGGTGGTGAAGAGTACGTTTCCTGTCTCCTCAATTGCCTCAATAATGGCAATCCGTTCCACTGCACTTGCCCCTGAAATGAGAGCAGCAAGTCGGTAGGTCAGAATACGGTTTTGGCGTGTTTCATCGCTCCATAGAAAACGCATCCATGATGTTGGGCTACACAGATGATCAAAACCGAGCTTAGTGAAATCTTCAAGATACCAGGGCCAATGATGATCATCCTCATAGGTATGATTATTGACTCGCTGTTGGTATATGTTGATTGTGGGTTCTTCTCGCAGCATATACTTATTGATGTCGCCAAAGCTCAGAATGAAGTGCGCCATGCAAGGATAGAAACCAAGTCTCTCTTCTTCAGTCAAACTGGAGTCGCGCATATATTGGAATAAGGGCAAGTCGGAGTAAATTTGTTTGTATTCAAAGATCTTCTTCAGTACATACTTCATGATTGTTTTTTGCCTCAACTTAATGGTGGTATTGGGTATGATGGTCTCTTTTCATGAGAGGGCGATCGCGCTCTGTAAAGTTGCATCATGCGATCGAATTTCCGCTTTAGGAGTCAAGCTGTGATGCAGTTCCAGATAGACAAAGTGCCATATAGTTCTGTGACAGTTTTGCGATCGCTATTCAGGATCAAATAGATTAAATTCTTGCCACAAACAGTCCATGAAATTCAAGTGGAACGTGGTGGGGTAAGTAAGCCCGTCCTAATTCTTCAAAAGAACTTGCGTTAAGAACCAGCAGAAAAGATTGCGCTTTGGCAGCATCCAGGACGACGCTGAGGATTACCCCCTCATCCTCATCCGTGCCATTGGGAGCAGCGACGAAGAGGGGTTCACCTGGGTAAGTATTTGGCTCAAACCATAATTTATTGCTGCGATTTTTTACATCAATTTTGACTAGTTGACCCGCTAGAGTTGACCAGTTGCGGTTATGACTAACGGCATACGCATAGCGGTAGTCCCGCGAATGACAACGATCCTGGTTAATGCAGACCATTTCAATCAACTGATCAGATAGCAATTCATAACCAACTTCAGCACCGCGGGAAGATTTTTGGAGCGGTAAACGATAGCGTCGATACTCTGCTAGGGGATGATCTTCAGATTGAGTTGCAGCTCGTAACGGCTTCAGATAGGACTTGTACATCAGATCTGGCTGGTCAGAAGCGGCAATATCAATCACAATTGCATCGTCTTGCTCATAGGCATTAATGTGGTGGAACGCAAAACAGGCTTGACTGTGGAAACGAGCAACTTGCTGACCATTTTGCTTATGAATAACCAAAAAGTTAGTGCCACGCTGAGGCTCCCAACTCAAGCATTGCATCGGCGCTTTTCCGCCAACGATCGCCGCTCGTGATTTAATCACTAGTGGAAATTCGACCAGGATGATGAAGTTCTCAGTCAGGGCAAAACTATGCATATAGCAGGGCGATCGCACCGGTATTCTGGCAATTAGATTCCGTTGGCTGCTCGTCGCCTTAATCCGGTAGAGATTATAGGTATTGATCGGTCCAAAACAAGTGACGTAATTGATGTATTCCTGATGCTGATGGTCATAGTGGGGATGTCCACAAGAAAGCTGCCCCAAGAGGGTGTCATCGAAATAAAACGCTCCCTGGGTGTCAAGCGTAATCGGATCAAAAACCGTGGGAACGGGTTGCTCAGTCAGAGCCATAAACTGATCGGCTAAGCGAATCACACTGACATTGGTGTTGTAAGTCTGTCCTGTTTTGTGACCGAGCATCTCTAAGGTCGTCTTGAGAATACGTCTGCCTAAAGAGGTTGGCTGAACGATCTCAAAGCCAGAACTAAGCTGCCCAGTAGACATCATTTGGGTATAGGGAGACGTGCGGAGAAAACGGTTACGATAGGCAATCCGACCGTCTCGGAAAGCATAGCGATGGATCATCGCCAAACCATCAAACCAGTGATTGTAGCTCGCCTGACCGATCTCAAATTTCGCTGGACCATTGCGAAACAAACTTCCATTCAGCCATCGGGGAATTTCACCTTCCACTGGTAAGTCATCAATTTCAACCTCAGAATTGAGGCTGGTAAAGGCTAATTCCACCGCAGTTTGAGTAGAGGCGATTGTAGAAATCATTGGATCGTTACCTACTTTTGGTTAAATGCCTGTTGAAACGAGAACACATCGGCACTCTCTTTAAACTGCACATTCAGGTAGTGTTCTAAACATGTGGTTGAAATCTTGTAACAGCTTTGTATGTAACGCTTTTACTGATTGGAGCAACATTTCTAAAACACTACCCGCTGATTCGGTATCAGCACCCGGAGACCATTCAGTATTGAGTTCTGATTTTGTTACGGCTGTCTCTGAAGTGAGGCGATCGCCAGTCTCTGAATTATTTTCATTGAAGGGCGATCGCATTGTTTAGTGTGAGAGTTTCAGATATTCGTAACCTCTGACCATCCTGATGAAGAGGTTAGTCTTCCGTTGGTCGTGATCGGCTGACACCGCTTAAACCTTTCGAACGAAAAAGTAGAGGCGATAGCGTCCCTGACTGTTATTGCCCAGATCCCAGGTAAAGTCAGCTTTGGGATCACCACCCTCAGTCTGCCTTGCCATTTGAATTAGATAATCTCGCGTCAACAATTCAGCGCGTCTGCCCACATCATCATCCCCTGCACCCACCAACTCGCTCAGTTTATTGGACATCAGTTTCACAACCTCAGGAGGAACTGAAACACCTCCGGTTTGGCTGGCAAGTGCTGCATTCCCCATATCCAAAATTGACTTGAATGCCCCAGAGAATGCGTGCGGGTTGCCTTCATCGTGTTCGCGGATCACCACTGCCAGAATCACATCCTGGGCATTGCCGGAATAGAGCCGTTTGGCAAAGCGAGTTATTTCCCCCTTATCCACATCCCCAATCACTCCGGTTTCATGGGGTGTCTGAGGCTGTCCAGAGGTGGAAACTCCCAGGAACATATAAGGCTCATCGCTGCCCGACCATTCAGTGGACTCATCCAGGCACTTGAAGCCAGAGAACCAGAGTTCTACCTTCACTTCGTAGTAGGTTACTTTTGCGCCACCTTCCGGTGTCCAGCGAATTTCTCCGCCTTCAAAGCGGCTGTATCTGCCTCTGCCGTTGGTGCCTTCTGTCACCAGTTCATCGCTCACCGGGTATCCCAATCTGCCTCGCTCCCATCCCTGTTCTGCCCAAGCTCTACGAATATGTCCCTTGACGATGTGTGCTCCAGTGTTGGATGTCCAGTAAATCGAGGCATTATTTTCAAAGTGATTGTACCGCCCAACCCCATCCGGTGTGCCCGTTTCATCGGTGACAGGAAAGCCCAGTTCGCCCCTATCCCAGTTCTGTTCTCCCCACTTAGCGTAGATCAGACCATAAACTGCGAAAGCTTCTGAAGAGCCTGTTTTCCAGATGATGGTGCCATCCTGGAAGTTGTTAAAGCGACCCTGACCGCTGCCTGCATTCAATTCATCCGTGGTGGGATATCCCAGGGGGCTTTTCTCCCATCCCAGGGCTGCCCATTTAGCGCGAATCAACCCGTGAATCAACCTTGCACCTGTTTTGGGACTCCAGTAGATGGATGCACCTTTATAGTGGCGATAGCTTCCGACACCATCAGGGCAGGCTTGTTCTTTAGTCGTGGGTTGTCCAATCCAGGGATTTGTACCGATCAGTTGAGCGTACTTTGCGTCAATAGCTGAAGCCATTGATTTTCTCCTTTTGTGTTAGTTGTTAGTTTGGTCTTTGTGCGATCGCCGACCATCGCGCCGCGACAGTCTGCATTTCTTCTTGATGCAATCGCTAGCATTGGCATTACATGAACTTAAATTGGTATTGCATGGCATCACATTGTCATGGCATCATATCGGCACTATAAACAGATACATTGGTATTGCGATGCTGCAACAACAAGTAACTGGCCTAATCACAACAATGTGGGTGTTATTGATCGTGGGTGCGCCAGTGAGGGTTGCCAGAAGAACCTGGGCGTTAGCACCATAGCCATCGGCATCAAAGAACAATTTCCTGGTGGTATTGTTGTAGATGAAGCGATCGCACTCCAAAAACCTCAACCTAGCTTCGGTTTAGGACGATCAGCGAACTGGTGCCAAGCGATCGAATGAGTCGTTAAAGAGCAGCGCTTCAGGGGTTTGCTGTTGGATAATTGTGGGATTGATTGAGTCATTTGCAGGACTTTTGAGTCGCTCAGGACACTCTTTCCGAAGCTGGGCTAAAGATTTAGGGAATCGAGTCCGATTGATCAACACGGCACCATCAGGACTCCAGGCTGCCTCAAAAACCATGCCACTTGCGGGAGTGCGGGTTTGAATTGTGACTCGGTCATAGATGTCAATGGTTGTGCCTTCTTTAGTATGGCTGCGCCCACTTCCGCAATAGTCTGCCCGAACCATACGGGTACAAGCTTGATGAAAATCTCGCAGTGATCGCCCCTGAACCGTTTTCCAGGGTTTGTAACCAATGCGAACACATTTGGCTAAAACCCCATTCGTACAGGCAAAGGTGATGCGACCATTCTCATGGTGATTACCCGTTTTATCCCAAGTTCCCGATAGGGGAATGGCTTTGGCAACATTGTTGCGATCGGGGAGACAGTAATTCTGCCACTGTTTCGAGACGGAATCGTGATAGAGAATGGTGTAGAGGTAAGTTTCTTGTTCAGGATCTTGAGGATCTAACTCAACTTGAGTAATTTTGAGTTTGAGCGATCGCCCGCCCTCAACAATGGTTATTTCAGTGCCTTCTACATCCTGTCCTTTAACTACAAGCTCCGGTTGCATGGTTGCTGAAAAGTATTTCCAATTCGGGTTTTTCTGAGCTTGAATGAATGCAGCGATCGTCAGTAGACAGCCAGTTCCTAAGAGCAAAGAAACAAGCCTTTTTGGAGTAAATCTCATGGCAAACCTCTTGGCAGTTGCAGGAGATGGTAGTCCTCAGTGAATTATGAACCACCACCTCCAAATCCTCCCCAAGGTTGCTATGGTGTACACAGATCTCTTTGATTCAGTCGGGAAGCTGATCCGATCCCCCTAAATTCCCCTTAAAAAGGGGGACTTTTAAGGTTTTTGGCTCGGTTCCCTCCTTTTTAAGGAGGGCTAGGGAGGATCGGTTCGACTTGTGTGTACACGGTAGCAAGATTGAGGAGAGAAACCTCTAACTAGTTACTAATCAGCTCTTTTAATCTTGAGCGCAAGTTCGCCACCTTCTAAAACATCAGCTCTTTTGATCTTGAGCGCAAGTTGGCTACCGTCTAAACGGATTTGTTGGATGGGCTTTTGCTTGAGCACTGCGGTTGTCAAAGTTGGCGAGATTAATTCAAACCTACTAAAATTGATTCCATTTGCACCAAGACCAGAACCGTTTACCACCAGTCCGTTTATCCTAAGCCCGTTTAGGTTTGTCCCGTTTTGAAACAGTTCGTTCATGTTAAGACCAGTTCCGTTAAAGCTTGTCCCGTTTAGCGCAACTCCGTTTATCCTAAGCCCGTTTAAGTCTGCCCCGTTTGGCATCAAGCTGTCGAGAGCTATCTTGTTAACCGTTGTCTCGGTCGTTTTGGTGACATTGCGATCAATTTGATTCACGAAAACTGTAGTTAAGCAGAGTCCCGCTGTGAGCATGAGTCGAGAAAACTTGTTTTGGGTCAGTTGATGTAGCATTGGTAAATCTCCTACTGGTAAATTTGATAGAGTTTAGGCAAAACGTCACGGAGTCCTGCGATAGAGGCTTTCTATGGCAGGTGCGGGAGATGGTAGTCCTCAATAAATCATGAACTACCACCTACAAACCCTCTCCAAGGTTGAGGGGAAAAGCCTTCCACAACTGATTTCAGACTGTTATGAAGCAATGGTCGAGTTGAAACTCATCACACATCGGATCTTTTGATCTTGAGCGCAAGTTGAGCACCTTCTAAAACATCGGATCTTTTGATCTTGAGCGCAAGTTGAGCACCTTCTAAAACATCAGATCTTTTGATCTTGAGCGCAAGTTGAGTACCTTCTAAAGACGGTGTCTCAGTCGTTTTGGCGGCATTGCAATCGATCGGGTTCGCGAAAACTGTAGTCAAGCAGAGTCCTGCTGTGAGCATGAGTCGAGCGAACTTGTTTTGGGTCAGTTGATGTAGCATTGGTAAATTTCCTACTGGTAAATTTGATAGAGTTTAGGCAAAACGTCACGGAGTCCTGCGATAGAGGCATTCATCTGAGACTGCACTTTCACCTGAATTGACTTAGATTTCTCGTGTAAGATAGTTGTTCTCCTGTTGGGAAAAATCTACTAACCTCCAAAACCGACACGATGAATGATTGAATGACCGCAGTTCTCCCACCTATGACTACTTCTAGTTGCTCATTTCTGAGTTTGGTTTGCATTGGAGTTGGGCGATCGCTTGTTGCTTTAGATGATTCCTGTAATTCAGGAAGTTGTTGTCGAAAAGATGCGTGTGACATGGTTATCCTCATTCAGGATTTGTTAGGTTACAGGCTGGGAGTTATATCAACCTGGATCACAAAGTCGTTGAAGCTTCTGTCTCCCAAACCAAAGAGATCTTCAAAGCGGAAGGTCTGACCGAGGGCGAATTGAGTGTGGGGCAAACCATCCGCATTTGCAGTAGCAAACGGTGTGTAGAAGTTGGCGGAATTACTATCTGCAAGTAAGTAAGGGACGTAGTAGTAACCACCGATTAAATCGAAGCTGTTGGAGCCGATGTTAAGTAACTGCACAGTTTGACGCAATGCAGCTTCTGCATACCCCGTTTCGCCCGGAGCGAGGTAGCAACCAGTTAGGGGATCAACGACTGTTCCGTAAGCATCGATCGCAGTATACAAGCCTCCCTGATGATCAAACACACTCTGGGCTAAAATAGAGATTGTCGTTTGGACACACTGTTCGGCAAAGTCCAAGAGATTGATGCCTGCTGAATCAATCAGACTATCTGCCAAACGGTTTCCGATGAAGTTGGCTTGAATATCTTCATCGACGACAATCAAGACACTTTCTTGCTGAAACCGCTCAATGTATTCCGCAACCACTTGATTGATTGCAGTTTCGTTGGCTACCGTATCTTCAATGATGAAGCTAACACCCTTCGATCGCTCCTGAATCAAATCTCCTGAGCCAGACAAAAACTGTCCTTTTGCATCAATCACGGTGAAGTTATTGAAGTATGGATCAACCACTTCATCAAGAAACTGCTGAAAAGCTGCTTCAGACACACCTTCAACACCACCAATGTTGCGTCCAAAAAATAGATCGACCTGAATCGGCTCTGGAATTGGATCATTGTCGATTAAGTCTTCGGTTACACCAAACGCCACAGTGATGTCTTCATTGACAGAGATCAGCACACTTTCTTGCTGAAACTGTTGAATGTAGTCCAAAACAATAGCGTCGATCTCCGCTTCATTTGCTTCAGTATCTTCCAGAATCAGGCTCACCACTTCAGACGGTTCCCGAATCAATGCTCCGTTACTGGACAAAAATTGTCCATTCGCATCAAAGTTAGTCAGACCTAAGGGAAAGCGGGGTGTAATTGCTGTATCAACAAAGGTTTGAAACTGCTCTGGTGTAACTCCTTCGATGCCGCCAATATTGCGCCCAAAAAATAGATCGACCTGGATCAGTTCTGGAGTTACGTCATTGTCAATCAGGTTTTCACCGATTCCAAACCCCACTTTCAAATCATCTTTATTTGTAACTTGAAAGATGCCAACTCCAAATCTTTCACGATAGGCTTGAGCAACCTGATTGAGTGCAATCTGGCTTTCTAGTGTATCTTCCGCATACAGTGTGACAATGTTAGTAGTTTCGTGCGTTCCTGAATCATCAAGCAACTGTCCTCTGCCATCAGACAGGGTCAGTCCTGATGAAAAACGCGGTGTGATCACATCATCGATAAATAGGTGAAAGTCTGATGCAGAAACGGACTTATTGTTAGACAGGCTTCGCCCAAAATATAAATCCTGTTGAATTAAGGCTGGAATTTGGGTGGCTGTTGGTGAGATCCCCGTCATTTTGGTTCTCCTAAACTCTCAGTAGACTTTTCGATCTTTTTACTGGCACCTTGATTGGAATGCCCACCTTTTTGCTTTAGAAAACAATCTGAACAGCACAAAACTCCCTGCGATCGGTTGTCAAGATTTAACCACTGGTTGTGGTTTTATCGTTGATACCGATCATCAAAAAACGGTCAGTTGTTCGATGATTGGATAGTTCTTGTTACCTTTAGTCGGATACTTCCGAGTAGTTCAGTGAGGATGTGTTCAACTGAGAACGATCTTCTATTACTCTGAAATTCAGCCTCAGGTTGTATGTGCTTCTGAGGAGATTCGGAAAAAGCAGACTGAAATTCTGCAACGTACCGATATTGAATTATTTCGTTACAATTTCAGTCCCAATTGGGTTAGAAAGCAGCGCTTATCTAGAAGTTAAGGAATCACCGGACCCACTAACGGTTCTTCAGCTAAGTTTTCTGCCTCAATGGTGCGTAAAAGAGTCCGCCATTGATTTCTCACGTTTGAATTCTGTGGCGATCGCTGAAGTTGAGCCGCAACTTGTGCCAAAGCATCGTACCAAACATCTGGTGTAGCATTGCGAATTTGGCGTTCTCGCTCCGCTGTTAGTGCAACTCGCTGCACCATACCATTGACCGTTAAATCCGGTTGTACTCCGGTGCCATTTTGACAGTAAAGCTGCAAGTACCAACGGTAATATTGCCTCTCTTGCAATGCCGACTGAGGCGGCAGCGTAACACTCACAATTCCAGGAGTTTTAGGTAGCGTGAAGCGAAGTTGATAGAGCCGCTGTTGTTCTCCGGGCCAAGTCAACAGGGTAAATTCACCAAACTGAATTTGCTCGGCTGCAAATGGAATATAAAACAAAAAGGTAGGAGAATCTGTTGTGGTTAAAACTGGATTTTCAACAGGAAGCAGCGCTCGTACAGAATGATTGAGCGTATTACACGACAACGGATTATGGGGATTGAGTCCGCCACCAGGTCGAGTGCCGTTTGGAGGTGGTTTGGGCGGCGGCGGCGGTGGTTTTTGAGCGATCGTAGGATGAGGAACGCGATCGCTCACTGTTTGAGCCGATAAATCAGCCTGTAAGCTTAACCCGATCGCCAACGGGATTGACATCATCCAATATTTTAAGATTGTCATTTGTTGTTTGTCATATCGAGTCTTGCAAATAACCACAATCTTGTAGGGCGTGGGTTTAGTAGTCGAAACCGTGATAGAGCCAAGATTTAACGACAAATAACCAATGACAAACTACATCAATCTGCATTGTTTTTCCAGATGAATGATGATCCCAATTGCTGTTAGAAATACAGCCAATAGGGCTGGAGTTAACGGTAGCCAAACACCCTGACCTAAACCAATCAGGCAAAGCTGATAGATTCCGATCGCCAACATCGCAATCATGCCGCCCAACCAGAGCGGACGAGATCGCAGTCGTTGAACTAGCAGACCCGTGACCAGAGCACTCCCTAGAATCCAAATTGTATCGCCCCATTGGAAGTTATGCCACTGCGGTAGCCCCCATATGAGTGGTCGCTTTTCTAACACAGCATTCAGTAGCTGACTCACCATGTGAGCATGAATCCAAACTCCTGCCATTTCACCGTAAGGCGTGTCGAAGCTGTCTCTGGCAACCGGGGCAGTGTAACCAATTAAAACGATGCGATCGCGCACCATCTCAGGCGTTACCTGCCCATCTAACACTTGCTGAAGTGAAACAGCTTGTCCCGGCGGTGTAGTGCGATAGTTCAGCATGATTTGATCCGTGCCATCGAGTGCTTGATAACCGACAAACCGAGTTGGTAACGGACGAAAAACGACCGAACCAAACTGCCAATGCTGCTCGGAATTCACCTGAAGGGGATGAACTTTAGCATTTAGCAAAAAGCGGTAGGCAAGTTGAAAGCTGAGACTGTAAGGCGTGGCACAAGCGGATCGCAGTAGCGCATCATTGGGATCATAGGACAAAAGATGACGGCGAACCGTTCCCCTTTCGGATTGCCCTGCGTTGGTGGTTTGCACATCGCTCCGTAATGCAGGTTGCCACAGATTGAAGTGGTCCGTGATCAGGTTACTAAATCCCACTTGTTCAACTTGCTGATCTGCTGCAAACTCGGGTGGAACCGCATAATTTTGATCAGCTTGATTGAAGGCACAGACCGTTAGCAGTTTAGAATTTTGCTGGAACTGTGTAATCAGGCGTTGTCGTCCTTCTCCTCGAGGTTGGAAGCGATGCATATCCAGGGCAATCGCCACAGGTTGCAGCGATTGCAGAGCGGCGATCGTTTTTATAAGCGTGGCATCGGTCAGGGGATAGCCCCCCTGCTGATTCACATCGGCTTGCGTCACTTCGACCACTAAAATGCGCGGATCGATCGTCTCGGCTGGACGCAAACGCATTAGATGATCGTAGGCTGCCAACTCTACAGGTTGCAGCATTCCGATCGCTCGAATGACCAGGATTGCAACTGTGACGATCAAGCCTATCCAGATTATGGACGAGTGCCCACGTTGTTTTCTGCGAGGCAGCACTGCTGGGGTTGGAGATGCGTTGAAATGCCCACCGAGACTTTGCCAGTTTGGAGGCGTTACCAGGGGATTTTGGTAAATCACGGGGAGCCAACTGGCGCAGGGAAACTGGTGTTCTAACCCCTGTAAGCGCTCTCTTGCTTGTCGTTCTGCCAGGTAAAGTGATTCACCAGCCGCAAACGCTTCCAGGAAGTATTGCAAAAAGACGGCGGCGACCTGATCCGCGACAGGCTCTCGCATGACGATCATTTGAGGGATGCGGAGTTGATGTAACTCTTGCACAAGACCTAGCCCATCACAGGAGTTAAAAATTGCCAATTGCAAACCTCGATCGATCGCTTGCCGCAGACCATACTTTAGCTCCGACAAGGTGAGGCTATCTGTCTGGTTGATGTAAATTCGTCCGCTCTCGCCCTCAGTCTGACTGTGTCCGGCAAAGAACAGAATGTCCCATGTAGCTTGCCAAAGACGATCGCTGAGTTGCTGACGATCGGGTTCAACCAGAAACTCAACGTTGGCATCAGGAATTTGTCCGAGAAGCTGTCGATCTTGTTGTAAATCAATGCCCTGACTGTGTCCTAAAATCGCCAAAACTTTCACTGCTGTTTTGGCAGGAGCCGTCTTGCGGTTGGGAACCATTTCATATTCGGGAGCGCTTAAAGCAACCTCGGCATTGGGATAGCGTTCAAAAAAATCCCATTCGTGCCAGGGCATCTTCTGCAAATTCAGATCATCAGTGCGAATCAGGAAGCGAATTGGATCGTCTCGACTAAACTCTTCTCGCAACCGACGATCAATGGATTGAAACGATTCTGCATTCAACCAATGGCGAAAGCGATCGCGCAACACGGTCGCTGATGCCTGACACTCAGCGATTCGGCGATTTAGCGATCCTTTGTGAATAATCTTCTCTCCTTTAATCCGGAGTGGCATTCCCAAAGAGCGGTAAGTGTGTTGCCAGTGGTGCTGAACCTGAATTGCGACTTCAGGCGCAGCAGGCAAATAGCCTTTCACCTTCAAGATTTGCACTCCAGCTCGAATCTCTAGCGTGGCACGAAAACCCGCTGTATCAAAATCTCCTTCTAATTCCAAAACAACGAGTTTTTCCATTGGCGATCGCTTCTCACTTGCAGCGCTTACAGTTCTCCCTAAATTTCAAATGTTTCAATCAGATTATCCTCCTGCAAGCTAATCTTGACGCTAAATCGTTCTCCGATCTCTCCTGCAAACTGAAATTCTAGCCCTTCGCTGTTAGTATTCTCAGCTTGTAAAACTG
Organism: Kovacikia sp. CALU 1929; assembly: GCF_056784235.1. NCBI lineage: Bacteria > Bacillati > Cyanobacteriota > Cyanophyceae > Leptolyngbyales > Leptolyngbyaceae > Kovacikia > Kovacikia sp. CALU 1929. The sequence continues at coordinate 35,146 of NZ_JBXBCF010000081.1, read as the reverse complement.
ATTGTCCAGCTTCATCAAGGATCGAAAGATGCAGCGATCGCGGCAGATAAGTATCTGCTCTAGCAGGATACAACTCTATTTTAATTTGATACTCAGAAGCCGTTCTAGGGGTAATTTCAACCAGAAATAAAACCTCTACTGCGGGAGTTCCGATCGCTAAAATTCGACCGCGTGTAACACCGAACGAGGCTTCTTCTGGTAATTGAGTGGTCGGAGCACGAAAGCTAAGAACTGGCTGTCCCTGCCATTCCAACAAAGCTTCTAAAGTTTGCCAACCCGCTGTGACTTGATTTTGTAGCCACTGATTTAACTTTATGACAGCAGGCACTGTGGTAGTAGGTGTGATCGTAGCCAAACTGTTCAAATACTCTGGAAACTGATCCAGCGGCTGCAATTGCTCCAATGGCAAGCTTTCTACTTCCACACTTGGAACAAATCCCAGTAAAGATGCTTCTGTCAAATCTACATTCAGTTGAACAACGATATATCCAATGCGATCGCTCCATACTTGTGGCGGAATTGTGCAAGCTGTTGCCGCCGGAAGCACAGCGCGGCACTCTAAATGCCCCAAATCATCCACCCACAGATCAGCGGTATCGGCTAGGACTTGCAAGGCTGGATCCCAGCTTTGACTTTGCTCAAGGCTAGTCTTGATGCCTAAGCAGGAGAGATAGAAATTGACTGCCAGTACACTCAATGTATTGAAATAAATTTGTTTAGCCTTCTGAGGGTCAGAATGCTGCTGATAAAATTTCTCCGCAATTTGGTGATTGGTTGCGGTGAGTGGAACAGTGAAGGGGAACATATCAGTTTGGAAGCTCATAGGAATGATTAACTGCGCCAAGTTCTGGCAATGTTAGGTTTCGGGCTTCAACCCATCCTGCAACTGCAACTTAAGAAGATAGATATTCTTTGAACGTAGGGGCAAATTTAGTCAGACAACGTAGATAAAAAGAGCTAAGTGTAATCACTTTAACGTCGAGTTCTTCGGAAATTTCTTTCCAGGAATACCCACCCAAAAAGCGCAGTGCAATGTACTGAAAATTTGCTGCTGGCTTTTGTTCGATATGGGTAAGCTGAAAGACTTTATCGTGATCTTCCTGAATATACTGGATGACTTCTTCTGACAGGGAAACGTTTGCCTGCGATCGCAGTTCGACTGGATCCTGCTTTTCCAACGCTTCCAAAGGGGTGCGTTTGAGTTGCGATCGCTTCACGCCTTTCGGTATTGCAGTCATCAAATCGCGACTCGCCTCCATAAAAAACCGCCGCTTCATCAGAAAATTTGCCCATTGCATCACCTCCAACTCTGGATTGTACTGGTCAATTTTTTCACAGATATGTAAAAACAACCGTTGTTGAGCCTCAGCATAAATCTCCTCATACACGCCTAGAAACTGTCCCCGATAAGGACGAACTAGCTTTCTGGAGCGATAAATCTCGCCCACCAGTCTCCCCAGCGATCGCTGACGCTGGGGCGTGTTAGGCAGATGCCGCTGCGCTTCTATTGCGAGTTGCTTGAGTTGTTCATCCAAATTCATAATGAGATTAGAAAATGTAAAAACCCTACTGCAATGCTTCAAAGGCTATTCATCAATCAGAATGCTACATTCTGCCAAACTCGGAAAACTTTACAAAAATATTTCTTTTGCCAACAGACTGGTGGGGTTTGTCGTTTATTCTTTCAGCAACCCAAAAAATGACCCATCATTCTTCAGTGGCGTTTTCTCTAAAAATCGATGGCTAAAAAACCTCAGAGATATTTCTTGAGAAGCCTTATGCCTGACTTAGCTTGTTCCAACAGCTTAGGAATTTGTCATGAACCCTAGCTTTAGCCTTCTTACAATGACGAACAGGATGGCATAGCAAGAGATAAAATCAGGCAAAAAAAGCACAATCAAGGCAATGCTAACTCTATGTTAAAAAGCCGAATAAAGATTACGAAGGAAATGAGTGAAATTGGTGATCCGTTTTTTCTTGCCTCCAAATGCAAAACGGCAGAATCGGGGTTTTAGAACATGAAATTGGTGTCCGTTTTATTACTTTACATATACGATCGCACCTTCTGCCTGATTAACAGCATGGATGCGATCGCTTTTAATATCCGGTCGGCCCAAGCTCTTAGCTTGCAGCAGCTAATTTTTGTCGCACAGGGCGTTTGCGGTCTGATTTTTTCTTCAATCCCACGGATTGGGCTTCATCGCTGTCTGCACCAAATTGTCCTCGCACGACTTCTTTCATTGCCAGGACTGCGTTATGAAATTCCCACTCTGCTAAGCGGGCGGCATCGGAGGCGGCACGATAGAGGGCAAGTTTTTCGGTCTCGGCTTGTTGCATTGCCAGCATGGTTTGATAAGCCTGCTGGAGTGCCTCTGGGGTGGCTTCCTGGCGTTTGGTGCTATAACCCTGGATGGTGTTGAAGCCATTGAGGGAGTTGGTATCTTGATTCAGGATTTGAGGAGACAGACGGCGATTGGTGTTGGGTGAGGGCATAGTGCGCTCCTAAGTAGTAGATAACCTTTTTAGAGTGCCCTTAGCTACACAGAATTTAACGGCTACAGAGGATTTTGGGTTGCAATGGGAATGTAGGGGGTTGCATTGCTTTTGTCAGCAGTTGCAATCTTGATGCATTGGGTTACATTCGTGTTGTATCGGTCTGCATTTGATTTGTAGGGGGTCACATTCGTAATGAATCGAGTTGCATTGGTAATGTGGTGGATTGCAATGGCAATGTAATCGGAGACATTCGATGGAGGAGGGCGATCGCTTTTATAAGTTGGAAGGTGAGGGTTGGAAAGTGCCCACCAACCCTCGCTGGTAAACCTGCTGGGTCAGAAAATCAACGATCTTTGCTGTTGTCCTCATCTACATTGTTGAGCAGCCCAAAAATCGCTGTCGTTCCAGCGATCGCGATTGCGTTTGTCGTATTGCTCAGTTGTTTTTGAAGGTCGGTGGGGTTGGGCTGGGTCGCGAGGAAAAGACTGGTGCCTGCGGCAGTGGTAGTGATGAGGGTGGTAAGAGAGAGTAGCGTTTTTTTCATGGTTTGGTACCTGGTTAACTTGCTTCCAGTCTGTCAAAGCCTTATGGGGCAAACTGTTCAGCATTTGTTCAGCCAATGTTCAAGATTGTTCACGAGTGCTCAGGTTTGTTCGTGTAGATAGAATAGTGATCAGCCTGGAATAGTGGAGTGATGGGAGGGATGGAGCGATCGCGCAAGTTGGTTCTGACGGATTGGACAAAAGCGAACGATGCTTTGAATCTGTACTTCGAGGGCAATAAATCGAAGCTGGCAGAGCGCGTTCGGATGTCCCGAACCACAGTGACCGCTTTTTTCAAGCAGGAGCCTATACGTGAGGCAGAGTTTCGTAAGCTCTGCTTGGCTTTGCGGTTGAATTGGCAAGAGGTTTCTACAGTTCAAGCAATTCCTAACACTCCCAAACCCGAAAACGAGATTGAGCCACTCCAGCAAGTTCGAGAACACTGCCGTCAGAAAATCCTCAGCCAGCACAGTCGAATGCGATTGCTAAGTGGGGAGGAGATTGGGGTTGATCAGCTTTATGTCGATGTCTGGTTACTGAATCGATCGCCCCGCACCTATCAGGTGTCTCACGATAAGCTGTTGCAAACCTTTGATTTGCGGAACGATCGCCTGGGCTTGGGCGATCGCATCAAACGCAACCCAGGTTTTGAGGTCGCCAATGCCAATGAAAAAGTCCTGATTCTGGGCAAACCCGGTGCAGGGAAAACAACGTTTCTTAAGCACCTGGCAGTAGATTGGTGCAAGGGACAGTTTCAGCCAGACCTGATTGCGATTTTCATCGAACTTCGTCGCATTCGGGATGGGCAATGGAAGTTACTGGACGCGATTCGCCAGGAATTGGGACTGGAGACCTCAGAGCAGACCGAAGCATTGCTAAAGCAAGGCAAGCTTTTGGTGCTGATGGATGGATTGGACGAAGTGCCAACGAATGAACTGCGTTGCAACGTTCAGGATCAACTCCGAGAGAATGCAGAAAAGTATGTCAACAATCGATGGATTCTGACTTGCCGCACTCAAATTATTGAGTCAATTCCGGTTGGGTTTACCTCGGTGGAAGTGGCTGACTTCAGCCCAGAGCAGGTTCAGCAGTTTGTTCAAAACTGCTTTGAGGCAAGTGGGCAATCGGACGCAGAAGCATCGCAGCAGTGGGAAAGGTTCAACAATGCCGTTAGCAAGAATTCGGCACTAAAGGAACTGACGGTGACTCCGGCGCTGCTGAGTCTGATGTGTTTAGTCCTTCAAGATGAGGGAGAAACGCCCTTCCAAGTGACGGCTCTCTACAAAAGAGGGATTCGATTATTGCTAGAGCAGTGGAATGATACCAAGGCGATTGAAGGTTGGGAAGTGGGCAGTGACACGTATCACCGATTGAGTGTGGAGCAAAAAGAATCCCTGTTGATCGAGATTGCCGCCCGCAAATTTGAGAACCCAAAGAACTTTGTTTTGTTCCAGCAGAACGAGATTGTCGCTCAGATTGCTGATTTTCTCCATCTTGCTAACCGCAAAGAAGGGGTTGCAGTCTTAAGAGCGATGGAAGCTCAGCATGGGTTGCTGATCGAACGAGCAGATGAGTTGTGGTCATTTTCCCACCTCACGTTTCAGGAATATTTCACCGTTCAATGGCTGACTCAACTGCCCCAAGAACAACTAGCTGAAAAGATTGCCAACCCGCAATGGCAGCGGGTGGTTGAGCAACTAGTGAAATCGCAACAGCCCGCCGATCGCTTATTGCACCTGATTAAACAATCCATCGATCAATCAATCTCAGATGAACCAACAATACACCGTTTTTTAACCTGGATACTTCAAAAAACTGAATCTACTCAAGCTAGCTATAACCCCGCCGCCCTTCGAGCTTTGTACTTTACCCTCGACCTCGACCTCGCCCTCGCCTTCGACCTCGCCTGCAACCTCGCTCGCGCCCGCAACCTCGCTCGCGACCTTGCCCGCGCCTTCGACCTCGCCCCCGACCTCGCCCCCGACCTCGAGCACGATCACGACCTTGCCCGCTCTCTCGCTCACTCCCTCGACCACGCCATCACCTGCGCCCGCGCTCTCGACCTCGACCTCAATCTAGGCAGTGAACTCACAGTCAAGCTGGTACAGTTGAAAGCTAAATTACCTTCATCGGATAACTGGCAGCACCTCCGCCAATGGTGGCAGGTTCAGGGGCAACAGTGGTTAAAAGACCTGCGGCAGGTGATGATTCAGCATCGCAACATCGGGCACGATTGGCAGTTTGATAGTCAACAGAAACAACAACCGCAACGCTACTACGATGCCAACCGCTTCCTCGTCAAACTGATGCAGATTGAGGGTGCAGTGAGTCCGGAGGTTCGGGCTGAAATTGAAGATAGCCTGCTACTGCCCTGGGAGGAACTGCAACGCCGCTATCTAGAGGTTTATGGCTCTCATTCCCCGACCTCCACACGCCAACCTGCTATGGCATCCGACCAAGAAGTGTTCATCTCCTACGCCTGGGGTGGCGACAGCGAAGCGATTGTCAATCAGCTAGACAAGGCATTTCAAAACAAGGGTATTACCCTGATCCGCGACAAGCGAAACCTCGGTTTCAAAGGACGCATCAAAGAATTTATGCAGCGCATCGGACGCGGCAAATGTGTGGTCGTCGTGATTAGTGAGAAATATCTCAAATCCGAAAACTGCATGTACGAATTGGTGCAAATTGCCAAAAACGGCAAATTTTACGATCGCATTTTTCCCATCGTTCTCGCTGATGCCAACATCTACAAACCCATCCAGCGCCTCCAATACATCCAGCACTGGGAAGCCCAAATTCATGAACTGAATGAAGCCATGAAAACGGTTAATGCTGCCAATCTACAAGGCTTCCGCGATGACATTGATTTGTACACCGAGATTCGCGGAACGATCGCGGGACTAATTGACATCCTCAAAGACATGAACACCCTCACTCCAGAAATGCATACAGAATCAGGTTTTGATGAACTATTCAAAGCCGTTGAATGCAAACTGGCAGAGTAGGAATGATGCCACCTGCTAATCCCGCACCGCATACAACAGCATGTATCGCGCCTCCTTACACCGTAAGTAGGACAGTTGATCCTTAGCGACCATTTTTTCTCATCTACTATACAAAGGCGAAAATGAGCATTTCTTGGTAAGTTTTAGCTAAATCAGGGAAATTTTTCTGGATTCCTTACACAGTAAAGTTTTCAGACGTTACGTGGCACTTCGTTGCCGCTATGCTCCCTTTACCCCTATATAGCTAAACATATGCAAATTGTTATCCTGTTTCAGGATAGCGGGATGTTAGGATACGCACGTTAGGTTCGGGTAAACTAATCCCCGCTTCTTTCAAAGCAAAGACGATCGCAGTTCTTACGGCTGACGTAGTAGCAACAAAGTCCGATCGACGGGAGTCTGTCCAAAAGCGAACCTCCACTATGATGTCATTTGGTCCCAGTTCTTGAACTCGCACGGATGCTGGGGGATCAGCAAGCACTCCCTCAGTAGCCTGTGCTGCCTTACGTGTAACACTCATAACTTGCTGTAAATCACTGTCGTAACCAATGGCTAGACTGACTCGACTGAGGCGAACTGGGGAAGCCGTGTTGTTAATAATACGTGAGGTAAACAATTCTGCATTTGGAACCAGCACAACGCGACCATCATAGGTTCGTAGTTGCGTTGCGCGCAAATCAATTCGCTCAACGTTGCCCTCAGTTTCGCCCACAATAATTTGATCGCCCAGTTCAAACGGTCGCAGCACCAGAATTAGAATGCCACTGACAAAGTTAGAAAGGATATCCTTTAATGCAAAACCCAGTGCAAGACTGGTTAAGCCCAAACCAGTTGCAACGGTTTGAGGATCAAAGCCAAAGGCATCCAGTGCCACAATGACTCCTAACGTCCAAACTGCATAGTAAGCAATTTGTTTAATCAAGTTTTCAATGGTCAAATCTGCAATGATGCGACGGAAGAGAAGGCGCATGAGCCAGCGCACAAGTGCCGCGATCGCCCAAAATAGCCCAATTACCAATAGGGCAGCCAACGCACGAGGAATAATGACAATAGCGGATTCTAATAACCGTCCAAATGCTGTTTCGATCGATGCTTGAACTTGTGTGACAAAGCGCCCCCAGGGGGAGAGTCGCCTTTGGCTGGCTCGCTCTAAAGCTGTGTTAAGTGCCTGTGACCATTGCTGTGATAAAGCATCTACCGTCGTCAAATTGTCTTGAGCATCAGATTCTGTGACTGTAACGATTGGAATCCCAGTTATCGTAATCACTCGCTGAGTTCCATCTTGACTCGGCTCAATCTGTGCAGGGGCGATCGCAGCAGGGTTTTCTAACATGCGATTCATGCGCCGCTCGATCTGTTGCGATCGATTTGTGCCATCTAGCTCTGTTGTATCGCCGATGCGAAATACTGCTCGTCCATCAAGACGAACAGTTACTCGTTCCACCTGCGCCCCTGCTCCTGTAACCAGTAACAAAACCAGGATCATAGTAGCAAGTGCTACCCGGATAGAAGATGTTGCAGATCTTTTTGTCCAGTGTTTCACCAAATGTTTTGTTGGATCTAAAAGACATCTAAGTTTAGCCAATCAATCATTAAAATTCATCTATTCATAGTCTGAAACATCGCCAATTCAAATCTGAAGTGCGACATCCCAAAAGCTTTTCCTAGAGGAACTTAAGAGGATAGCCTGATATTTACCACAACCACAGGAAACCCTCATGAGCTACACTCGCCTTAGCCCAGATGAGCGCCTGGGACTATACCAGATGAAGCAGAGATAGTTATCCAACCGCGCCATTGCTCGTCACTTCGGACGGTCTTCGAGTACAATTTCCCGTGAACTTCAACGGGATCAGACTGGTGAGGGGATGCTTTTCGAGTTTCTGATTGCCACCTACCACTGATCACAAAATTCATCAATATATCTAGATTGAGGTGGTGCCATCATTCCTGATACGCGATTCATTACTTTTAGTTGTTGCTGGAAAGCCCATCGTTCAATTCTTTCGTTGATATTTGCTGCGTTTTGCAACTCCCTTCCCTTATTGTCAGCGTTTTCCTGTAGCCTCCGTTTTGCTTCCTCGGTTAAATCACGTGAAGAAGACTGAGACTGGCTAACAAAACGGCTTCTGTCTCCTACTGCTGTAGTGAATGTAGTTCTGACAGGCTCAAACAGAGTGGCTGTAACCGCTGAATCGTATTGGCTGGCTGCTGATTGTAGGTTAGTCCTGGAAGCTCCCAAAACACTTAAATAACTCAGGTTCACACATTCACCATTGGGCGTTTGAACGTAGGAACCAAACTGATCACAACTGTTAGCCTGAGCCATTTTGGAGGATAAAGGCAAGGAGAACAGCGCAGCCATAATTCCCAAGCATAATGTCTTTTTTTGCATGATTCAGGCTGTATAGGCATATAGAGAATATTCGTTAACCCAATATTCTCTATATGCGGACAGAAACCGGATTGCTTTACGTTTCTTTAGGTTCGTAGCTCAAAAATTCTAGGCAATCTCAGTTCTTGCAGAAATTAAAGGCGCACACCATACCGATAATTGCGTCCATTCTTATAGGCAGTAAATTTGTGTGGACTGGTGAACTTGACAATAAAGTGATCCCTTGAACCGTCATTCATGGTCAACCTGACGCTAAGCTTGCCTTTGCCCAAGTAGTGCCAGTGCCCAGACCACAGATCGCCCGAATACACGGAACCGTCAGGGGAAAACACCCAGGGAACGGAATGGTAATCGCGTTTTTGTCCACTGTTGGCAGGTTCAACCCTCCAACTCGTATGATGCACATAAATTTGGCGATGGGATGAACGCGAAACTTCAATCCTGGCTGAGCGAGTCGCTATTTCTTGAGCCACTGCCGTCATGGGAAGACCCAAGAGAGTGGTACCCAACACGCCAATAGTCATCCAGACACTGAGCTTTGAAACAGGTACAGAAAGTAGAGCTTTCATTGTGAAAATCCTTGTAGATGGGCTTATGCTTACATCTACAGGCTGAAATCCACCGGTTCCCGCTTCTCAGTTGTGATAACAAAGGAGCGAAAATATGCGGTTAATCACAGGTATTGAAGAGAAAGGAGGTTACAGAGGGTGAGCAACCTCTTGACTGGATCGCTAACTTTTGGAGTCATGGCTCAACCGCGCTTTTGTATAGCAAAAAGCCCGATCTCAGCGATCGCGACCAGGCAGACTTATCAAGTGTGCTCCACACCCCTCCAGCAATTCTCAGCATGAGAATGATTCTCACAAAATCTCTGGTTTCAATTGGTTTGAGTGCCCGAAACCCGCATTCTGTCGTTCAGAAAATTGAGCGAGAAAGCTTGTGAAGGTACTTGTTGCAGTACAAATGTTTCAAAATGAGAATTGCTGGCATTGCCTGCTTATGCTGGCTGGGTCAGCTTATCCACTTACAGGACGAATCTTGGGAATAGACAGTTCGCATGGCAGGGGGGTAGCTTGAAGCGTCAAGGCTCCTTTGTAAGCTTTGTTATCCAGGAGAAGAATTACGGGGGGATCTGAGGGATGAAGTGAATGACTCAATGAAGAGGCTTGTGCGGGAAAACCGCAGGCAGGCTTCTGTGAGGGGGAGGCTTACAACGATGCAGGGCTGAATGGTGTAGCACTCTCAATACCGAAAGGCGAGAGAAACGGAGAAGACAAAGCAAGCCTAAACATTGGAGGAAACCTCTCTACTCGACCCCACGCCTTTCTAGATCGTGACTTAGGTCGTTGAGTAGAGTCTTTCTATCGGCTCATCTTCATCGCCCGAATTTCCAATTACATCAATCAGGTTTAGCACGGCTGTGATAATGCCACAAACCAGATCAAACGCTCCAACAACGATGTTTGTAACACCATCACTGGGAATGAGCTTGAGTGGATTGATGATACCTGCAGTAACTGAGAAAACGGCGATCGCGAAACTCACACCAGCCCAGCCTCCAGGTGAACCTGACTCATTAAAGACGATCGAGCTAAACACCAGTGAGGTAATACTGCATATGCACAGCATGAGAGATTGAACGACGTTGGAAATCTGTTGATTAGCTTGCTCCTTAAAGGAGACTAAGCCAAACAGTGGCAGCAGTCCTACTGCTGCACCAATGCCAAAAGAGAGCCAATCGTTGTCCTGGGGAGTCGCCTCACTGATCAGAGGCAGGGCTAATGGAATTAACAAAAGACTAATCGCAACTGGAAGTATTGGCGGAATACCGTTGTCATCTGGATCAGCGTCGGAGAGTGCACCCAAAATTGCTGCTATAGTGGTTGCCAAAAAATTGACGAATCCAAGAATCTCCTGAAGAATTGGGGCTAAAACATCGGGTTGTCCAACTTGCTCATCTAGAGAATCAGGGAGTCCTAATTGAGAAGGATACTTCCCTTCTACTATCCTAATAATGATAGTAACTGGAATCGCAATGACCAGGGTAAATAAATTGAGTAAGGTTAGATTGTCTCCTGTTAGTACCTTAAAGAGCCAACTTAGAAATGGAATCTCAATCGTTTGAGTTAACAGTCCTGACTCACCATTCTCACCAATAAGCAAATCAATCACAGAGTCAAAAACTCCAAGTATTCCCTGTGGCTTAGGCGGCTGGTCATTACTGTAGGAACCAATAAAGGCATGGGCAATATCGATCAGTAACTCGACTAAACCCTCAATGAGACCGAGAAAAGTATCGAGCGCATTATCGAAGAAACTGCTGACGGAGGTCGAATGAAATAAATTCTTGAACGATGATGTAAAATTGGAAAAATCATCACTCAAGGTGCCGTTTGTAACCAGGTCAATAAAACCTGCAAAAAATTGGCTTACAGGATTATCATCCGCTATCTTGTAGAAACTGCCACCTAGGCTATTGACCGTGCTAGAAGGTGCCCCTGTCTTCATCTTTTGCGTTCCATAGGTGCACTGTACCGAGCGAGAAGACTTGGTATTACTCCCCTTCTGACCAAGGTTATAAGCGGTGTGATTGCTCGCTCCAACCCCTTTTTGCTGAGAAATCGGGCTTGGGGGAGCCTGTTTAGTGGCGTTGCTAAACGCCTGCTTAATCTCGTCCTTGCCCTGCTGAAACCAATTATCGACTTTTGGCAGCACGGTCTCTTTGACAGTTTTTTTCAGGTCAAGAAGCTGATCAATTAGATATTTCTCTAACCACCTCTGCGTCCAGAGAATCTCGCCAAAGTGGAACAGGACGCTGAGGGCTTCGATGATGTCTTCGATTAGTTTAGCGAGCGCCACAAAGAAGCTGGCGATCGCATGGGCAATGTCTTCAACCACTTTGATGATCGCTTTGAAGACACTTTTAATTCCGTTATAGATGTATTGCAGCCCCACATAAACGTCTTCGGCAATGCTAACAATCACCTGTTTAATTTCTGCCACAACTTTCGTCAGCCAGTTCCAGAAGTCGGTGAAGATATTGCCGACGCGACGATGCTCAAAAGGTAGTCTTGCCTCGGTGGGAGACCAGGGCGTACCTTCTAACTGGTCGATCGCCGTGCGGGCATCGGCATGATTGATTGCAGTGTGACTGAAGGGATTGCTGTTGGGGGCATAGGAACCATCTGGATTGGTAAGGGCAAATTTCAACCCAGTCGCTTGATTAATCTGGACGGGACGAGTGGCGATCGCATTATTGGGCGCATAGTGCATTCCAGTGAGGTCTTCATAGGGCACATAGGGCGTATTGGGGTCAGCCGATCGTAGTGCCGACAGCACCCTTCCCAGTTGCACCTGAGTCGAGCCACCGGGGTCTACTCCCTGCCGCATTTGCTGTGTGGCTTTTGCTATTTGCTGCGGTTGTCCAGCGCTCTTTTCATCGGTGGTGAACAACGACGTGCCACTGTAGTTACCTACAGAGGACAAGTCGGGATGATCAGGGTCAGTATAGGAGGCATCTGAGGTGCTACCAGAGGCATAGCTGTTAGAGACGCGCCCGTGAAATTCATGGTCGGGGAAGACCAGAATCCGCTCGAAGGGATCCATGAAGGTTGCCCACACGCGCAACAGCGAGGTGTTGACGTTGCCAGCAGTGCTAACAATCACCAGACTGCCATCCACCCCCGTTTTGACCGAGGCATATTCACTGTCACCAGGACCGATCGTATAGGATTGACCGTTAATGATGACCTGCGTGTTAGGCTGATCTGCCCAGATTTTGACTGCTTCATTGGGACGAGGCGCTTTCAGGTCATCGACGATCGTCAGATGAGTCTGGTAACGAGCTACCGAAGGCGGAATGGGATTGGTTAGATCAGTACTGCCATTGGTGGCTGACGCATCTGGATCCTGCATCAACTGCGACTCAATAATGAAATCACACAGTCCTTGAACCACTTCATCAACCCGGATGCCAAACATTTGGTTCAACTCAGGTGTTGAGATGAAGTCCAAACTATTACCACCCGCATAAATCACGCCGTTATTGAGGCTGGTTGAGAGTGCTGCAATTTGAGTATTACCTGTATCAATGGAAAACTGATTATCGGAATCTGGAGCATAAAGATAGAGAGAGTTCCAGTCGAAATCATCACTAGTAGTGGTGATACCAAAAAACACAACTGGCTTTGTGACTGACCCGCCAGTGTTTTGCGAATCAGGCACAGTGATGTTGTAAATGAAGGGCGTTGTCGCGATGCTAGCACCTGAATCATCACCCGTAGCATGATGCTGGTGGACGACCTCAAGCCGGTTATTCAGTCCCCAAAGGGTGCCGATTGAATCAGCAAACCACACGGAAGCGTCGGAAGAGCCAAGACCAGAACCGTATGCAATGCCAGTGGAGATATGTTTGTTGGCAGAAAATCCAGGTAGTGAAAAGGAGAAGGTGGTTACGGGATAATTACTCGGCGGATTGATTGGAACAGCGTACACATACTGACCATTTAAAATGGTAAACAGAGCAGGAATGGCTTGACCTACGTAATTATCAAAAGACTGTCCTAAGGTAACAGGAAGAGATATAGGAGACAACCCAGGGGAACAGGGATGTCCATAGGGTCCTGCGAAATTAGTCACTGTTATGGTTGAGGGGGTTTGCACACCGCATTGAACTAAAAACACGCTTATTCCGCTGTTGCCGAGGGTTTCAGCTATCACATTAATCTGACCATAGGGACTTTCCGCAAAGATCGGTGTGCTTAGTATTGGAGTATCTGTCCCGATTTGAGGTATTGCTTGCTGCCAACCTTCACAATCTTGAGGTCGCAACTCTGGATTTGAAACTCCAGATTGATTAGCAGCTTGCAGCGCCATAGACGTATTGAATACGTAAAGAGTGCCGGTTCGATCGCCAAAACACAGCCGTGTTCCACTTAACGCTGGGGGACTATCAATGATATCGGCAGTGAAGTGCCAGATTTTATTTGTCAAATTCCGCGCATCTACCGCTGTCACAACACTCTGACCCGAATTCAAAAAACTGGTGAGGTATACAAGCTCGTGGATGGGATCAAACACCACACCGATGTAATATCCTGAAGTGTCTCCCAGCCCTAAATCTTCAGTGCGTGATATCTCTTGACCGGTATGGGCATCTACAGCAACGATGTAGGAATGGCTTTGTCCAGGTTCACTCGAGTCATAGATATCCGTGTAATAAATAGACATGTAAAGGTTGCCCAGTCCCTGTACGATCGAAGTATTTTGATCAACCGGATATCCTTGAGGCGATTTGAAGACGTAGGGCGAATCGTAGCGGTAGAGTTGGGTACTGCTGCCCTGTTGCACCAGACAGTGAGTTGCTCCATAGCCAGTCGTGGTCAGCTTCTGCACATTTGTAATGCCTGCCACTGGCTTGGTGTCCGCTCCAGTCAGAAATCGGTAGGCGTTGCCCTGGTTGTCATTGTGCCACAGCGTTCCATCGGCAGCAACGGCAGTGGCGGTTGGACTCACGCCCAAATCAACAGCGTTCCAGCTCTTTTGCTGTAAGTCGTACAGGTACACATTGTTTTGGTTATCACGTATCCAGATTTGCTCCGCATTTCCCACTGAAATTTGCACTGCATTTCCGGGGAAGGGTGTAAGATTCTGTGAAACTCCTTCAACCACTCGGTAAACATCAGTTTGCCAATTACCATTCACATCTGTGTAAGGACTGAGATAGATTGTCGTGCCGTCTTGCCCCACCGAAATCGATGTCGCTGACCACCCTGCTATCACAGACCAGGCAGTGCCATCGTGATGGTAGACGTTATTTTGTCCATCAACCGACCAGAGATTGCCGACCCGACCGCTAGGTGCTTGAGCGAGCCGTGGATGCCAGGCGATGGGCCAGTTAGAGAACAGAGGGAAGGTCGGGATATAAACGGGAGTAACCGGGCTATTTTCGCTCCCCGTAAGGGTGAGCATTGCTGACCCTTTGAACAGGTGGACGCAATGTACATCCGTCCATACTCCTGTATTAATTCCCGACAACAGCCAGTTCGGGGGCAGCGCTTCTCCAAAGTTGTGCCACTGAGAGAGTGGTGCTGAGCCTTGAGTGATGGTTTCCTTAACCAAGTCAATTGCTAAACCTTCATTTCCCCGCACAACCAGGATGCCTCCACTCACATACTCGGCGATGACCCCATCAATCACGCCGGAACCAAAGGTAGGGTCGTTGACCGGCCAACTGGACCAGTCAGTCAGATTGACCGGAGCAGCTGATCCATCCGTGGGGACATAGCGACCGCCATTGAACAGGTAGAACTTGCCGTTCGGGGCAAATGTAGCTCCCGTCACACCCAGCGTGAAGGAGTAGGGGAGACTGGGCCAGGTCGTGGCAATTTCGGTGGGGGAACTGGTTTGATTGTTGTTGGCGAGGTCGATCGTGATGTATTGGCTCCCCCGGAAGCAGTAGAGCACTTTGTTAATCCAATCCAATGCGATCGCATCGATACCTTCATCAGAAGGATTCCACGCATCCCCGATCGAGTCATAGAGATGGTGAGCACCACTCGCGTCAATGGCAGACAATGTCCCATCCCATCCGGCGGCAATATCGGTGGGAGCACCAAACAGCATCTCAGCGGAGAGTTGGTTGAAGGTGGCTTGGGGAAGCCCACTAATCGGGTCGGTGGGCAGCTTGTGATGTCTGTGATACCGCTTGTGGGGTCTGTGGTTGCCGGGCTGATGGGATTCAGGATGACGGGTAGCATTATCCCCGCCTTTTACAACTCCAAACCCTCGTTGCTGTTTGCCGCCCCCAACGCGCTTGATTTTAAGGCGGCGCGATCGTCTAGCTCTCCGATTTCTCATCGTGGTCTTCTGCGGCATTGAGTGCGGCGCGATCGTTTGCAGAAGGTTAGCCTTCATCGCTCTTAAGCTGATGAAGTCGCGATCGCTCAAGCTTTGTGAAGCCTGAGATGAAGCGTATCGAAGTAGCTCACTCCTGTCGAAACCGTTCAAATTATCAGTTGGCAATGATAAGGCAGAGGACATGGGCAGCGTTCCAGGCATAGATACCGTCATCATGATTAAAAATTCCTTAGGGTTTAAGCAAACAAATCACTAAATCGGCATACACCCGTTCTATCAAAGTCGGCTAAGGACAGTAATCCTGTACCATTTGTTGAAGATGGTTTTTCTGATTAAGGTGAACTGGAGATAACAACGGGTTGGAGACCCATTTGTCCAATTTGGTATGCCGCTTAGTTTAACCCCTTCAATCTTTCCGCTATGAAAAACCACGATACCGATCAAAAAATAGGGTCAGAGGGGGATCAATACATAGCGAGATCGACGGGTTGCCTGCATTTGAGATAGAGATAAAGGCACTTATCTCTATTGATCTATTGTCAGAATATTAACGTGACTTCTAGGATAACGGGACCTGCGGCGATAATTCAGAGCAGTGACTGAGACGACCGATGGGACGGCGAACAAATGAGAAATGCTGGGCGTGGCGATGTCAGATTTGCCAACTACCACTAGGGTGGGAACATCGATTTCCGGTAGCGTCTCTGTTTCATCAAACTTGAACATTGCCAGAACGGCGCGTGCCAGAACTCCTGGTGATGCCTTGATGCCAACCAAACTGGAGAAATTAAGTTGTCCTCGTGTTTCTGTCCCTCTGAATCCAGAAATCTCAGTTGTGAGCAGCGTTGCACCGTTGAAATAGCTAAGCCAGCTTGAAAGCCATAGCAAGGGAGAAAGGGCGATCGCCAAATGAAGCAACGGTTCCAGCAAAGGCTTTTGTAATGCTAATAATAACTTTCTGAGAATGGCAGTCTCAAGCGGAGTAACCGTTCAGGGGGTTGCAGTATCAATCGGTAGTAGGGAGGGTGCAGGTTGCCCCTTCGGTTGTTTTGGGGTGACAATGGTGTTCAATGTCCCACTTAATGATGCGTTGGCTGTGGCTAACCCTAACAGGACTGAAAGCGCAAGTCTCTGGGCTAGATACCTGACGAACTGGACGTTTTGGAACCACGTTCGGACGATCGCCGCATTCATCGCATCAACCCTGTTTACACTGGCGATCGGTACTCCAGCAAAATTATAGAGTTCGATGAATTCACTTGAACATACAATGTTTTGGCGCAGATTAGATTTCCCTGGACATGACAGTTGTTGTCTTCGGAAATTTAATCATGGTTGGCAATTATCGGGGACAGCCATCTTTCTGTTCGATCATCAACCATGTCATTTATACTACGAAGTAAATACGAATACCAACTGGAAAACCTGCACCGCAAGTATTTCAGGCTATGTTGGTAAATCAGTCATTGCTCTGACGATCGCTCGTACTTCAACCAACCATTGGAGCATTAACGATACAGAAGTACAGACAGCAGCAGACTGCATTGATCTAGATTTAGGGTTTACCCCAGCCACCAATTTAATTGCTATTCGTCGGTTATCGTTAGCAATTGGAGCGCGATCGCAAGCCCCTGCTGCATGGCTAGAGTTTCCAGACTTTACCCTAAAACAATTGAAGCAACAATACCATCGGATAGCCCACGATCGCTATGAATACACGGCATCAGAAGTAGGCTATGCCGATGTTTTAGAAGTGGATGATTATGGGGCGATCGCTCGTTATCCTCAACTTTGGGAGCAGGAAAGTGGTAACTTGATCTGCTTGGATAACAAAAGTGGTGGAGCGTGAAGCGTAGCAACCTCTACCCATTATTCATCCCATGCCATGAATGTTCAGCAATCGCATCTACAACCTGGATGAACCAGCAACCCCAACTTTATTGGAGCACATCCAGAAGTTAGGAAATTTTGTGAATTGGCATGGCGAGACAGTGATTCTTCCCAAAGACCAACTCCCGTCCCATTTGCAAATGAATTTTCAGTAGCAGTATCACCTGGTGATCGATACAACCCGGTTTCGAGAGGAGTTAGGCTATGTTGAACCTATTGCTGAAGAGCACGCATTGCGGCAAGGCGATCGCTTGGGAGCAAGAAAAATTGACCGCAACTAGTCCAGAGTAGTTAAATGATCATTTAGAAGATAAAGTGATGGCATGATTATGGAACCCTACATTAGCCTGATTACGCTTGGAGTGTCTGATCTTGTTCGTTCCACTGCCTTTTACAAGCGGGGGTTGGGTTTACCCGCGAAAGAAGAGTTTGAGGGTGTGACGTTCCTCAATCTTAGAGGAACCTGGCTGGCTCTCTATCCCCGTGAGGCACTTGCAGCCGATGCTCACGTTTCAGCCGCAGGGAATGGTTTTCCAGGGTTTACTCTGGCACACAATGTGAAGTCGAAGGAAGCCGTCAATTCCGTTCTTGAACAAGCAAAAGCGGCAGGAGCTACCATTCTCAAAGCTGCACAAGATACCGATTGGGGCGGTTACTCCGGCTACTTCGCTGATCCAGATGGTCACTTGTGGGAAGTCGCCTGGAATCCTCATTTTGATTTAACCAATGGATAGTTGTTCATTCTTACAGCAGGACTCATCGAATCATGAGTGAAGTGACTCCACAAAACATCAACTCAGCATTTGTTGTGCTGGATGACACTGGCAATGCAATTCCAATTGCAGTCGGAGAATGCTTCTATGAAAAGCTAGAACAGCAATTTGGAGACTTTAAGGGAAAACGGTTGATTTCCCACTACACATTCGAGCATGACTGGGATTGTTGGGAAAGGCACCCTGCTGGAGAGGAATTTGTGTGCCTTTTATCTGGACAGATTGATTTCGTACTGGAGCAGGATGGAGGTGAAGAAATTGTCTCTCTCAACACCCCCGGTCAGTACATTTTAGTGCCACGCGGAGTATGGCATACAGCAAAGGTTTATACCCCCAGTTCAGTGTTATTTATCACGCCTGGTGAAGGAACCCAGCAGCGATCGCTCTCCTAAGAAATGGCTATAGAGATTATCACCAAAAGATTTATTCTCCGTGATTTTGTTCAAGAGGATGAGCCTGCCTTCCTTGTCTATCATGCTGACCCTCGTTATACCGAGTTCTGTTCGGCGGAAGAAGTGACCCCTGACTTTAATCATCAACTATTTCAACGGTTTATGCAGTGGGCAACTGAAGTTCCGCGACGCAATTATCAGTTGGCGATCGTCGATCGCCGCAATCTGGAGTTACTTGGCTGTGGCGGCTTGCGACAGGATGGTTATGCGAATGGGCAGGCAGAACTTGGAATTGAGCTAGCACCTCAGTACTGGGGGCGTTATGCCTATGCCATTGAAGTCGGGAAAGCCCTGATTGATTTTGGGTTCCGCGATTTGGGGCTGAAGGAAGTTCTCGGTATTTCTGTGAATGCTAACCTGCGAGTATCCCGGTTAGCAGAACGTTATGGATTCCAGGTGATCGGTACACAACCTGGTTCCGACTGGATGCGCGCGCGGGGATGGAAGCAGATTAAATGGCAACTTACAAGAGAATCATGGGAGCACTTATTTTCTCTGTAAACCTATTGCCAATTGTGTCTTAGAAAGAGAAACCAAAGTATTTTAAGGAGTTTCATGAGAGTTTATTTGAAGTTAAAGCAGGAGTAATCTCATAGAAAAACAAATTGTTCATCGTTAGATCCATGCGACACCCAAATGGTAAATCCTACTGAGCATCGCATGGATGTTTTTCGTGAATACGTCTTATTGCTTGCGCCGATAATAATGGGCGGTCATGAAGTGCTGCCACTGCCCGTCATCTGTCAACATGTGGGAGGTCAAGACTCGATGATCGTCGCTTTTGAACTCGATCACGTCTTTGTACTTGCCTAGTTTCTCCTCACCCGTCATGACAGGTCCATCGGAGTTGAGCGTTAGCACGGTTTCGCCTGCATTCAATTCACCCTCGTATTGCCAGAGATAGGTCATCATTGATCCAATCCAGGTGCCCACATAACGCTGTTTCTGTGGGTCATAGCCGAGGGTCATCAGTGTTGTTGCAGGACCACATCCCGGCATCTCACCCTGTCCTTCTGCCAGTATCCAGAGTCCACCCAACGATCTCACCGTTTCTGTTCCCGTTGATTTTACGGGAGGTTGATCGGGTCCCATCATCGCTTCGGTTTCATAGGTCCACTCCCCAACGAGTTTTTGGAGCCACTGATGTTCTTTTTGAGGTTGAGCAGGCATGGATGAGGTTTGTTCGGTTTGGATGGTTTCCATTTTTTATCTCCTTGTGATGAATGATTGAAAAGTGCGATCGCAGTATTGGCGTAGAAGCGCTGCGTCTCTATCCATAGGTCGGCTTTTGCGGGTATCCAGGGGGTGAGTCTTCAAAGTCTTCCTGTCGCCCGTAGGGAGTCATATCCAGCAGACTGTAGGTGTCAGTCAGAGATTCAACTCCACGGGCATAGGTCGAGTAGGTGTGGAAAATATCGTTACCGAGGCGGAAGAAAACGCTGAGTCCATGACTCTCGCCTTGCATCACATTCGGTCCGTTCAATCTCTCTAACTCTGCTTTGTCGCGATAGTTGTACTCAATGGGCGCAATGTTTTCGTCCAAGGTGACATGAAAATCATAGTTAAAATTGCTGCTAAAGGAGGAATACCAGGGAAGTGTCCATCCTTTCAGCATCTTGTAGCCTTCCAACTTGGGAAACGGGGCACGGGAAACTAACGCAAAGGTCGTGTCACGTTCATTCAGCATGGATAGATCGCCCAGCGAATTAACAAAGCCTGTACACCCCCCACAGCCCTTCTCCCACTCCGGAGCAAACATGAAGTGATAGATGATCAATTGGGTTCGTCCCTCAAACAAATCAGCCAGTTTGACAGAGCCATTTGATCCTTCAAAGGTGTATTCCTTTTCAAGCTTGACCATTGGTAGTCTGCGTCGTCCAGCGTTGACGAGATCGCGATGTTTGGTTAACTCTTTTTCATGTTCCAGCAATGTCTTACGAGCAGTCAGCCATTCGTCTCTGCCAACAACTTTTGGATGGGCAATTGCGTTTTGAATCATGGTGAATCCTCATAGTGTAATGGTTGAAGGGGGACGAAATGGGCGGCTTATACCTCTACCTTTTCCTTGGTAGATTCCGCCTGCTCGATCGCGCTGGGTTCCATGTAAATCAGTTCCCAAATATGACCATCTAAATCCTGAAATCCATGGGCGTACATGAATCCGTGGTCTTGAGGTTCGTTATAGGTTGTGCCACCAGCGGCAACTGCTTGACGAACCATCTCATCCACTTTTGCTCGGCTCTCAACCGATAAGCACGTCAACACTTCGGTACTTTTTGTGGCATCGCAAATCGCGTTTGGTGTAAATGTCTTGAACTTCTCATAGGTCAAGAGCATCACGAAGATGTTCTCGGAGACAATCATGCAGGTGGCAGTTTCATCGGTGAATTGGGGATTGAACTGAAAGCCGAGTTTTGTAAAGAACGCGATCGATTGCTGGAGATTTTTGACGGGTAAATTGACGAAAATTTGAGTACTCATGATTTCTCCTGCGTAGTGCTTTGAAATTTATCTGCGAAAAGCTGAAAGTAGGTTGGGAGGCGGTAAAAAGCTCAAACGACCTGCTCACAGTTAACCATCCACGGTGTACCAAACTGATCAATCAACATACCAAAGCGAACAGACCAGAAGGTTTGAGCGATCGCCATTTTCACCTTGCCTTTTTCTGCAAGAGCGTGAAAAATTCGTTCTGCCTCAGCGACTTCAGGCACGCTAATTTGTACGTAGAAGCCTTGCGGAGTTTCAAAATATCCCGGTGGGCAGTCAGATCCCATTAACAAGCGATCTCCCAGGTCAAGGCAAGCGTGCATAATTTTGTCTTGCCATTCCGGTGCAATCTCTTCTGCGGAGGGGGCCTCTTTGTGTGTCATCATCATGGTGATCTTGCCACCAAGAGATTGTTCGTAAAACTTGAATGCGGCTTCACAATTGCCATCGAACATGAGATAAGAATTGAGTTGCATTGATTTCTCCTTTAGTAATTGATTCTGGGTTTTGAGGAGCTGATCGTTCCCGCGTGAACATTATTTGCGCGGCAGTTGATAAAGTTACTCTTGCTGTCGCGTTTCAACCTGGGCGCGAATGCGGTCTTCCTGCTCCCTTAATGCGGGTGTCAGGGCTTCACCAAAATCCTCTGCCTCGAATACAGGACGGATCTCAATCTCGGAATCTCCGGGCATTGGGTTGGGGCAGCGCTTCACCCAGGCGATCGCGTCTTCAATGGAGTCCACCTGCCACAGCCAGTACCCTGCAACTAGCTCCTGCGCTGGAGTGAAGGGTCCCTGGGTGACGGTGCGTTCCGTTCCTGAAAAGTGAACTCGCGCCCCTCTTGAGCTAGGATGAAGCCCCTCACCAGCAAGCAAAATACCTGCCTGGGCTAATGCTTCGTTGAATTGCCCCATTTCAGTCATAAGCTGTTCGCTGGGCATAATCCCAGTTTCGGAATCTTGGGTTGCTTTAACAAAGACCATGACTTTCATTGTGAAATCTCCTGTTGAGTGGTTTTGAGTTGGATTGCTAGGGGTTTGGTGTGCTGATCGCTAACTCGCAGCGACCCGCTTGAGTTCATCAATCTCGATCTTTTTCATTTGCAGCATGGCAGTGGTAACTTTTTGAGAGGTTGCTGCATCGGGGTGGTTGAGCAACTCAATCAGAATGCGAGGAATAATTTGCCACGAGACGCCATATTGATCTTTGAGCCAGCCGCATTGCTGGGCGGTTTCATCCCCACCCGCAGATAGTTTTTGCCAGTAATCGTCCACTTCCTCCTGGGTATCGCAAAAGACTTGGAAGGAAATCGCCTCGTTAAATTTGAAGGTCGGACCTCCATTTAGCGCTGTGAATGGCTGACCATCCAATTCAAAGCTGACGGTCATGACGGTTCCGGCGGGTTTTCCGTGAATTTCCTGTCCAGCTTCTCCGTATCGGCTGATGTGGACGATCTTGGAATTGCGAAAAACCGACGTATAAAACTGAGCAGCGGCTTCGGCTTGATCATCAAACCATAAACAGGGAGTAATTTGGGGATTGTTTGGCATCAGGGTTCTCCTTGAGTTCAAGCGGTTGAGGACGGTCATGACTGTGCGGGTAGTCCCGCAACTTCAATCACGGGACGGATTTCGACAGTGCCGACTTTTGCACCTGGAATTTGGGTGGCGATCGCAATGGCTTCATCCAAGTCCTGAGCATTGACGAGGAAAAATCCGCCCAATTGTTCGCGGGTTTCGGCAAAGGGTCCATCCGTCACAAGGGATTTGCCGTCCCGGACCTGAACACTGGTTGCCGTGGCGACGGGATGGAGGGGAGCCGTCGCCAAAAACTGTCCTTTGGTATGCAGTTCTTGGGCAAGTTGAGCCGATTCCCCATAGCAATGCTCCCGCTCGGTGCTACTCATGGCGTTTTCATCCATATAGATCAGCAGCAAATATTTCATTCGGTTGCCTCCTTTGTAATTAAGTCGAATGGGAATTGCCCAAATCGACACCTGACTGAAAATTTTTGATTGAGTACGATCGAGCTTTGCCTTCTTTGTCAGTCAGTCGAACGGGAATCACTCAAATCGACACCTCCTAAAAAACTTATTTTTTTAGTACAATTGTTCTTTATTTTATTGCCTCCTTTGTCAGTCAGTCGAACGGGAATCACTCAAATCGACATTTTGCCCAAACTTTTTTGTGTTTTTTTATGACAGAGATGACTTCAACCCCAAACTCAGATGTTGCTCGGGCGATCGCCTCTGTTTATAAGACGGAATGGGGACGAATTGTTGCCATCCTAATTCGACTGGTAGGAGATTTTGATTTGGCTGAAGAAGCCGCGCAGGAGGCGTTTGCAGCAGCAGTGAATCAGTGGCAAACCAGTGGGATTCCCGATCTTCCCCGTGCCTGGATTATCCGAACTGCCCGATATAAAGCAATCGATCGCCTCCGACGACGAACACGACTGACCGAAAAACTGGAGTGGTATGCCGCATCGGGGCTAATTCCATCCAGTGAAGAACCAACCTACGACAGTGATGAAATTGGAGACGATCGCTTGCGATTAATCTTTACCTGTTGCCATCCAGCCTTAGCGATCGAAACTCAGGTGGCATTGACCCTGAGGATGCTGGGAGGACTGGAAACCGACGAAATTGCCCGCGCCTTTCTCGTACCGACCGCAACAATGGCACAACGACTGGTACGGGCTAAACGCAAAATTCGAGATGCAGGCATTCCCTATAAAGTGCCAGAGACAACTGATCTCGCTCCTCGGATAGAGGCAGTCCTGACAGTAATCTATCTCATCTTCAATGAAGGCTATGCTGCAACAAAAGGAGATTCGATCGTGCGGGCTGACCTCTGCACTGAAGCGATTCGCCTGGGGCAACTGCTGCGGCAATTGATGGCACCCCAACCCCCGTCTGAAGTCACAGCACTGGTGGCATTAATGTTATTCCACGATTCGCGGCGCGATGCCCGTCTGGATGAGGCAGGTGATTTGATTCTGCTGGAAGATCAGGATCGGAGCCGTTGGAATCACCAACAAATTGCTGAAGCGTTACCTCTGGTGGAAGCAGCGTTGCGCGGTGGAACGGGGGTTTATGCCCTGCAAGCGGCGATCGCAGCCCTTCACTGTCAGGCAGCCCGCGCCGAAGATACGGATTGGGCACAGATTGTGCGGCTCTATGAGGTGTTAGAACGGTTACAGCCTTCACCGATTGTGACCTTGAATCGAGCGGTGGCGATCGCAATGGCAGAGAGTCCTCAAGCCGCATTTGGACTGATTGATCAACTTGCTCCAGAACTTGACAGCTATCATCTATTTCATGCCACCCGTGCCGATTTGTTACGGCGTGTCGGGGCATTAGAAGAATCGTCCCAAAGCTATACACGGGCACTGGAATTGGTGACAAATGACAGTGAGCGTCGCTTCTTGGAGCGTCGGCTACGCGAAGTTCAGCCCTAACATCTTCACGTTCAACTTAACTTATGGAGAATTCAGACATGGGTAACAATCCCAGCATTCTCTCGCACGTCTCGATTGGCACCAATGATTTTGAACGAGCGATCGCCTTCTATGACGCTGTGCTGCCAACGTTGGGCTGTAAACGACTGATGGAGCATCCGGGGGCGATCGCCTATGGCAAACAGTATCCTGAATTTTGGGTGGGAACGACCTTCGACGGGCAACCTGCAACGGTTGGCAATGGCACTCACATTGGCTTTATCGCGCCCACCAAAGAAGCTGTCCATGCCTTCTATGAAGCAGCATTAGCGGCAGGCGGCAAAGACGAAGGTGCCCCCGGTGGCAGACCTGAATATAGTGAGCCATATTACGGCTGCTTTATGCGCGATCCGGATGGACACAAAATAGAAGCCGCCTTTTGGGATGAACAGCTTGAGCAGGAACTCAACCAGAACAATGGTTGACCAGAGTATGAGTCGTTTTTAGATGCAGGATAACACTATGGAATTCCATCGGGGTCGCCTGATTGATCATGTCCATCTTCGGGTCGCTGATGTTGCTGCCAGCAAACGGTTTTACCAGGCAGTGTTGCAATCGCTAGGACGAGATATCGATGGGGAAGGAGATGGTTACTTTTTTGCGGATGAGTTGTTTGTCGATCAGGCAGATAGTGCCCCGTCGAAAGTTCATCTTGCCTTTCAAACCAACGATGAAGCAACCGTGCAGCAGTTTTATCAGGCAGGACTGGCAGCCGGAGGTCGAGACAATGGTGCGCCCGGTGAACGGCACTACCATCCGGGATATTACGCTGCTTTTTTACTTGACCCCGATGGCAATAATATCGAAGCCGTCTATCACGGAGCAATGGAGCGATCGGCTCCTTCAGTTGTGATTACAACTTCTGGACCGCTCTCCAGTTAAGCCTTTTATTCCCTGATAAATGACAGAATCTCCTGGATGAAGCGATCGCGCTTAATCAATCCAATACTGCTGATACAAATACTCCAGTGCCCGTTGAGTGGCTGGAGCGCACTGGTCTACATCCCTGTATCTTAGCCATGCGATCGCTTCGATTTCAGAGGTAGCGATGATTTCGATTTCTGATATGGATCAACTCCCTCACATCATCAACTAAAGAGGACAGAGTTTTGTTGGGGTGGGAGTCCAATAACCCTAATCCCGGTCGGGCGATCGCCATCAGTCGCAATCCCAAAGCAGGAAGATGAGTCGCACCGAAACCAAGCGAGCCGCTCATCCCCGCTCCAGTGCAAAACAAAACCGGAATACCATCCTCAGGTCCCCATTCAGACCATGCCAATTTGTAATCGTCCTTTAGTTGGATTGCTGCTTATCGTTCAGGTGGTGTCACAAGCTCATTGAGGAAATGCACGGTTCTGTTCCTACTATTTTGATTTAGATGTACTACCAAATATGGGGTATTGGAAGGGCAGTATGCCAGCAGGGCGATTCCATCGACAGTGGATTCAACCAAGATAAAGAAGCTAAATCAAAATTAGCAGTCTTGGTTTAATGAGCTTTTGCAGATGAAGGAATTTGACTACTCGCTCGATTTCAAGGCGATCGACTTTCGCCAGCATCCAGAACTGTACCGGATTGGTCGGGGCGAACAGGGCGTTTTGCTGGTTGAACCCTACAAGAGCGAGATTTTGCCCTACTGGAAATTCAAAACCCCAGACATTGCTCGTCAGTCTGCTGACAAAATCTACAGCCTGTTTCTTCAATACAAAGCCGAAGGCGACTTTGTTGGTATGGATATGGCACGAAAGTTTTTGCAGATGGGCTACACCCGCTCTCGTCGCTATGCCAATCACAAGTCAGGACGCAAGTATGCAGCAGGCTCCAAAACAGTTTTGCCGCGCGAAGAAGATCCGATCAAAGCTCAATCTGCCAGGATTTTCTATGAACAGTGGCAATTGGCGAAGACTGATCCAGAATATGTACGATTAGCCGCACGTCACCGCGATCAGTACGAAGGAGCTGAACCCGTTGCTGCCAAAAGTCCAGGTTCTAGACAGTAGTATTAGAGTACCCGGTTTGAGATTATTGTCCCCTTTGTAGAAGGAGCGATCGCCTATGCCATTAGCAGAACGTATTGCCATTGTTACAGGCGCAAATCGTGGGATTGGGCTGGAAGTGGTACGGCAACTTGCTCACAAAGGCATGACCGTTATTCTCGGTTCGCGGGATTTGCAAAAAGGCGAACGGGCAGCGGCGCAATCGATTGACGCAGGGTTACAGGTTCTTCCACGCCAATTAGATGTCACCGATCCAGAAAGCGTGACTCGGCTTTCGGCTCAAGTGGAACAGGAATATGGACGATTGGATATTTTAGTCAACAATGCAGGCATCCTCTACGATACCTGGCAGCAGCCCAGTACAGCGGATTTCGATACAGTGCAGGAAGCAATTAGTACTAATACATTAGGTCCGTGGCGGATGTGTAGGGCATTTGTTCCCCTGCTGCGACGTAGCCAAAAGGGTCGGATTGTTAACGTTTCCAGTGGTGCGGGGTCGATCGCCAGTATGGACAACAGCACCCCTGCCTACAGCGTCTCCAAGGCTGCACTCAACGCCTTTACCCGTTCTCTGGCAGCTGAACTAAGGAACGCAGGAATTTTAGTGAATGCGATCTGTCCTGGTTGGGTGGCAACTGATATGGGAGGATCAGGTGGGCGACCTGTAGAGGATGGGGCTGCCAGTGTCGTTTGGGCAGCGATGCTACCGGATGATGGACCGACAGGCGGTTTCTTTCGAGATGGTAAGCCTGTACCCTGGTAAGGAAAGCTTGATGAACTATTTAAACAGTGGTAGCAAGTTATACTCCTGACGAATATCCAGAAGAGAACGATCGAGTAAAGGTTCAAATTCTAGAAAGGGAACTTGACGGGTGCGATCGCGCGTTTTTAACCAAAGCGAAATCAGATCTGGCATAAGTTGTGGAAGCACTTTGAGAATGTTGCCGTACAACCATAATGTACCTTTGTCACGAATCAGATCGTTGTACATCACGTCAATCACAGCAGCATTTTTCATTCTCACTTCCCGGAACCGTTGAAAGGTACACTCACTTGTCCACCAAAACAGCGGTAGAAGTTTTAACTCGTCGTACATGCCGGTGTCACAGCCATAGATGACATGACCGACATCATGAGCACGCAGAATTCTAGCAAATTCTGGTGGCTGGGTTTCAGGTAGAGTGAGATGGGGATTAAGGGCGTAGTATTCTGCCAACCCCGCTTCCAGAGTTTGGGTACTGGCTTTATTGGCATAACGAGGACGTTGCATGAGCGGCTTTCCATATCGATACGATACTGTATCGTAAATTATAATAGCAGCCATGACGAATCCAAGTAAAAAGTCGCCTGGAAGACCCCGGAGTGCCCAATCGCATCAGGCAATGTTGCAAGCAACCCTAGAATTGCTTGCAGAGGTTGGTTTTGAAGCGATGAGCATTGAGGCGATCGCTGCCCGTGCCGGAGTTGGCAAAACCACCATTTATCGGCGCTATAACGGCAAAGCCGAATTGGTGGCGGATGCGATCGAGAGTATTCGGGAAGAGATTATCATCCCTGATACTGGGAGCCTTTGGGGTGATATGGATGCTCTCATTCAAAATGCCGCTCAAATCTCGCTGAATCCGTTAGGACGACAAACTGTTGCCATGATTATCAGCAGTGCATCAAGTAATGCTGAATTTGCTCAAATCTATTGGACAAAATACTTACATCCGCGACGAGAAGCATTTGCTATTGTCCTGGAGCGCGCAAAGGCAAGACAGGAAGTGAAGCCTGACTTAGATCCCGGTCTGGTTTTCGATACGATGAGCGGCATTATGCTCTATACCATGATTTTTCAACCAACTCCTGAATCATGGGAAGCTTATGTACGCCGTTCGTTGAAGTTAATTTTCACAACTCCTTAATTTTTGAGAAATGTTGAATATGCGCGATCGCCACCAATAACGCATCCAGCATCACTTCATAGCTTTCGTCTATAGAGCGATCGATCGTCATTAAGTCAGATTGTTTGTGGACGATGGAGTCTAGAGATTTCTAAAGAGCATAGCTTACACTAGAGGAGAGTTTTTAGAGAAAAACCTGTAGTCGTAAAGATATGCCCACCTCAAATCCGGTTTATCAGTTACTTGATTGGTTAAAGAACTTTAAAGCTGAATGGCTACAGAATGAAGATGAAGTAGAGACAAAATTTGTTATTCCACTATTTCAGAAGCTTGGTTATTCAGATGAATTTTATCGTGGTAAATACCCTACTAAAACGTACAGCCCTGGCAAAAGTGGAAGAAAGCCAGAGTCTGATCGAGTATATTTCTCGGTAAGTAGTCCAGAGCAACAGAATAAAAAAACATCATTAATCGTTATCGAAGCAAAAGAACCCAAAGACACACAGCTTGAGAAAGCAATAGAACAGGCTGAGTTCTATGAGACCTCTTTAAAGCCAGTTTTTTTAGTGGCGACAAACGGGTATCATCTAAAAGTTATTAAACCAAACCGATGTGCTGAATCAGAAGTGGTTTTTGATTTGACTATAGAAGAGCTTTTAAGCAAAATTGAGACAACTCAAAAATTTTACGAACAACTCAACTTTAAAGCTGTGGGTAGAGCCAAGAAACAATATCAAGATATAGCAGACGCATTACCTCATGAGAAGTATATTTTACTGGAAAAAGCTCTCCGGAATTATCCAGAACTACAAACCATTTTGGAGCAAGGTGAGTTTGAGCCAGAATTGCAAACCTATACAAACAGACTTAAAATTATTAAGCCAAAAGTTTCAGTTGAATGCAGCCTTCCAGTTTTACTCAAAGAAGGCAATTGTGAAATTAAATTCAGTAATATCCTACGTCGGGGATTACAAATAACAGTCAATCATCGAGATATTCTTGGCAAGTTTATGATTGGCTTAGGTACTTCAGTAGATTGGGGAACACGTTCTTTTATTAAAAAAGTTAGTGAAGATGCGTTTGAAGTTGTTTTAGGTGATACTTTCACAACATTATCCAGGTTAGAAATTGAAGACTTATGCTCGTGCATAGATGAAATCTGTCAAAGATATAAAGACACCATACTTGAAGTTGAAACTCTGCTGGAAGCAGAAAAATATATACCTGTGAAGATTCCAAATTTCTCTATACCTGGCTTTCGTCTTTTGTCAGTTCAACAATGGTTTTGGGATTTAATGAAAAATTTTTCAGAGGAGCAGTGTAATAAAGATGATCGATCAGAATGGGATATCTTTGCGTTCAATACTAGAGCTATTCGTATAAAACATGGCTTGCATACCAATGCATATCTATATCCAGTTCATTGTGATGGGGACTATTCTAATAATTTATTAGGTGGATATGTTGATGTCATCTATGCTGTAGATGATACCTCTTTTACTTTTTCCGCACGCTTAGATAAAACAACCTGGCAACAGACTATCGGATTGAAAGGTATTTGGACTGTTGAGTATACAAAGAAATGGCTTATAGAAAAATTAATTCCTAAAATCGAGAGTTATTATTCTGATGAATTTGAAAAGTACTATTGGCAATTTAGTGAGAACTCCGAGGAAGGATGGTATCGATCTTATGTATCTTATGAAACTGATGCTAATAGAAAGATTCCTCTAGAGAAGGCTGATAAGCCAAAGCATTTAGTACCTTACTTACACGATGTACAATCGTGGATTCATATATATCATATATATAGGTACAATCTGGATGCCTCAATTCTGCGTTCATATTATAAAAATTTCATAGAGCTATGTAGAGAAGCTGATTTTTCGACAGGTGATCGCATTAATTATTTAATAGAAAATATGTATGCAATTGATTTACGTCAATCTGGCAAAGAATGTGATTATAATTTTATGAGAAGTCTCAATAAAGACTACATTCTTCAGGCTTTGAACCAACATCTTGAGAGGATTAATAGAGTAGAATATGAATTCGCCTTCATTGCTGATCTCATATCGCGGTCATTCATTGCTATAGTAAAAAATTATGAAATTAGGTACTCTCAGTCTCAATTAAATGCAGCTAGACACGCTCTTATTCCTCTTTGGAAGCAGAGCCAATTTGAAGAACGGTACGTATTTCCGAAGTGGATTACCGATCGGGATGCAGATTGTCGGTAAACGGTGGAAAGAAATGGAGTTATTGGCGATCGCTCAGCAACTTGACGCTGTGATTGGTGGATTCCAACATCCACCAAGCTATTTCAGTTAGAAGAACTTGCTGATCAAACTGCTGAAACCGGGCAGGATGGGGCTGGTTAATTCATCCTGATGATACAACGTTGCTGCCAGCTTCAATATCCCATTCTCACGGCGATAAACCTCAACCACTTGCTCCTGGAAATTCACGATCCAGTATTCCAGTACGCCTCGAACAGAATACAATTTCAGCTTTGCTTCCCGATCTCGTCGCTCATTTGCTTTGCCCGGTGATAACACTTCAACCACTAACTCTGGCGCAGCGGTGAGGTGTCCTGATTCATCCAACGACTGTTCCAACCGTTCATGGCTTGCCCAGACCACATCAGGAATTACATTGTCGGATTCCGAGAAAATGATGCCAGGGTTAATTGCAGCTTGACCCAAGCCACTCTGATCAGACCAAAGTTTGAGCAAGGTTACGATGTTGCCGCAAACTGCTTGATGTTTCCAATCGGGTGCCCTGGTCACAAATAGCTCTCCATCAATAATTTCATAGCGATTGGTGCGATCGCCCTCAAAGATCACCAGGTCAGCGATCGTCCAGCGGATGGGATTGGTTGTTGTGGATTGCATAGAACCCTCTGCCATTCATTGCTTCGATCATAAATGACTAAGCCACAAACTGCTTGCGGCAATTCTTACAGAGATAGCACTGCTTCCCCCGACGATAGCCATTTTTCGATAACTGGTCAGATTGGCAATGGGGACATATCATTACTTTCATTACATTGCCTGACCGCTGATCGCCCACATGCGGCTCTAAATATGACACCATCAAATCCTCAATCTGTTGCGTTAGGCGTTGGCGATGCTCTGGATCTGGATTGCGGAGTGCTGCCAGGATGACGGCATTACTACTGTGGACACAGACTTCCGCCAATAAATAGTGTAGTTCCTCTGATAGAGCGGGATTGCGGTGCTTCAGAATACTTGCCATGAAGGAGATCGCATCCTGGGTCATACTTTCGTCAATCGATTGAAAAATCTGACGCGCCAAGTAAAACTGGACGAATACAACCCGTGAAACAGGTTGCTCAAACAGTTCTGCAACCGACTCGACTAGAACATGAATCATTTGACGTAAAGGAAGCTGCACCAGGGCTGGAATGTCCACTTGCGACCAAAACCCTTTCACCCGTTCTGAATGGCGAATCTCCATTGCCTTAAAAATCGCGGCTTTGTCTGGGAAGAACTGATAGAGTGACCCGATCGCTGTTTCTGCTTTGGCTGCAATCATGTGAGTCGTTGTAGCGTCATAGCCCACCTCATCAAACACGGACGCCGCCGCATCCAGGATCTTCTCAACTTTTTCTTTGCCCCGTTGCTGTTTCGGCTGACGACGCAAATTAACAGATGATGGGGGACTTGACGAACGTGAATGTTCTGTCATATTTTGAATTCTATAAGTTGAAACATGACGGATTTTTCACAATTTTATCAGTGGAGGACACTATGCGCTCGATGCTCCCCGGTGCGCCCTGGTTGTTGGCACACAAATCGATGCTGAAGGTCAATCAGCCGCAAAAAGTTTCGCTGTATGGGGTTGACTATGTGATGTGGAAAGATTCAACTGGAGCAGTTCATGCCTTGCCGAACGCCTGTCCTCATATGGGGGCGATGCTTTCAGAAGGATGGTGTGAAGTGCAGAACGATGGTATCAGTACCGTTGTTTGTCCATTCCATGCGCTGCCCTTCGACGCCACAGGTTGCACGGTTCTGCCAGGTTCCGGCAAGAAAACATTGTCTCTATTGAACCCCCTGGAACTCATCATTCAAGGCGATTTCATCTGGTCCTATGGTGGTTACGAACCAAAGATCCCCATTCCTGCTGTGATGAATGACATTGCAGTGAAATATAGCTTTGTGGGACATACGGGCGATCGCAGCGTTGAAACCGATTTGCTGACCATGCTGCTGAATATGCATGATTACAACCATCAGAACGGTACCCATCGGGATCTGTTCCGCATCACCGATGTCGAGTTTCATCAGTTTATTGACAATGGGCTAAATTCTCATGCGTTTTATGACATGCCTACGGCACCCTACACATTGGTAGAGAAGCTGAGAAAACCAGATTTATTTCTACTGCCTACGGCAATCAAAGCACACTTGGAAAACCATTTTCCCTCCCTGATCATCTTTCATGGTGAGATGCCACTAGGGAAAGCAGCACAGTGTCATTTCTTTGTACCAGAAGCCGAGAATCGCACTCGGACTTACATCCTGCTTTTTGGTCAAGCTAAACATCCTGCCTTTAGAGTATTTGGTAAAACGTATCTCAAATTCGGTAAGGTCGTAATTGATCAGGATGCTGATATTCTTGGAAAACTTTATCCCAACACGCCGCAAAAGATTAAACTCAATCACGAAGTCGGTATGGATTGGGTGCGGCGTAATTTTGAGAGTTTTCCCGATGCTGTAGCACCCAATCTTTCCAGGTAAACTTCAATTGCTTTACTGACTACGCCCCAAGTGATTCTCTCCCCAATTGCACAGTACTTGCAGGACAGGTTTGAGAGTCAGACCATACTCTGTAAACGAGTACTCTACTTTAGGTGGCACTTCTGAATAGACATTACGATTGACAATGCCATCTTTTTCTAGCTCTCGTAATTGTTGAATCAACATCTTTTCTGTAATCTCCGGCATCAATCGCTTGAGTTCACTAAAGCGCTTTTTCTCATCTTTGAGATGCCACAGAATCAAAATCTTCCATTTTCCACCTAACACTCTTAAGGTGGTTTGCACAAACACAGTGCCTTGAGTGGGTTCATTGGTCATCTAACGCTACTTTCCCATATCTTGAGGGAGCTTACAAAAAAGTAAGTACTTCCGAAAAAGTTAGTAGGAGTATACCCTGTTCTTTGTTGCTGGTCATTGGTCACTGGTCATTGGTTACGTGCATTACAAATGACGAATGACAAATGACAAACCCCTTAAGGACAAAACACAATGCAAATTCAAGGTGCGATCGCATTAGTAACGGGCGCAAATGGTGGGATTGGGCAATACTATATTCAAGGCTTACAAGCGGCTGGAGCCACACGCATTTATGCAGGGGCACGTAATCCAGATAGTTTGAAGGACATTGCGGCAGCAGATCCCGATCGCATTATTCCAATTCCACTCGATATTACTGATGAAGCTTCGGTCAATGCGGCAGTTGAGGCGTACTCAGATGTGAATCTCCTCATCAACAATGCTGGAGTGGGATTTAATCAACGATTGGTCGCAGATATCAATTTTGACAAGGTGCGATCGGAAATTGAAGTCAATTACCTCGGTATGTTGCGGATGTGTTTGGCGTTTGCTCCAGTTTTGAAAGCCAATGGGGGAGGGGCAATCGTTAATATGCTCACCATCCTGGCAAAGGTTAATTTTCCGCTGAATTCGTCCTACTGTGCGTCTAAGGCGGCGGCTCTATTGGCAACCCAGGGAATTCGAGCAGAGCTTGCCTCACAAAAAACGCTGGTGGTTGGGGTCATGCCCGGAACGGTGGATACAGGCATGAGTAAAAACTTCCCACCTCCTAAAGTTGCCCCTGAAGAGGTTGTACGGGCAGCACTTCAGGCGGTTATTGATGAGGTTGAGGATGTCTATCCCGGAGAGCAAGCGCAGGAGATGCAAGCTCAGTTACTTCAAGACCCCAAATCGGTTGAAAAGTGGATGGCAGGAATTTTAGCAAGTTAACCCGTCTATGCCCCCTCAAAACAAACGCTTTTCTTGTTAAAGCAACGCTGCTTTTGAGTAGTAGCCTCACAGTGATGGCAGGAGCGCCGATCGCCCCGTCTCTGCCTGCCATGCGCGATTACTTTGCAGCAACATCCAATGCCGACTACTGGGTACGCCTCGTGCTGACGATTCCCGCACTGTTTATTGCGATCGGTGCGCCTTTTGTCGGGACGATGATCGATCGCTTCGGACGGAAACCACTGCTGGCATTTGCCGTATTGTTGTATGGTATTGCAGGCACTTCGGGGGCTGTATTAAACGATATTGGCATCATCCTGTTTGGGCGAGTGCTGCTGGGGTTGAGTGTGGCAGGCATCATGACCACGGCGACCGCCCTGATCGCCGATTATTATACTGGGGCAGTCCGTGCCCAGTTTCTCGGCTTTCAGGCAGGATTCATGGGATTAGGTGGAGTCTTGTTTCTCTCCCTGGGTGGCTTTCTGGCAGATGTGAACTGGCGAATGCCTTTTCTGATCTATCTCCTGGCATTACTCATCTTGCCGCTCGTCGTGCTGGTCTTGCCCGAACCCAACCATACCGAAGTTGGTCAGAATGCAGGAATAGATGCAACTGAAGTTTTTCCCTGGCAAATTGCAGGCTTGACGTATCTAGCCGCCTTTCTATCGCAGATTGTGTTTTATTTAATTCCGGTACAGTTGCCGTTTTGGTAGTGCCATTAGGTAAAGGATAGGGAAAAATCAGTCATCTGCTCGCGTTGTAATTTCTCTCGAATCTTCTGGTTGTAGTGATGGATGAAGTTCCAAATCGCACCAATGTGATTTTCGAGCTTCTTTAGAAAATGACAAAC